>CAXTRP010000013.1:0-1087 GCA_964246615.1 uncultured Caulobacteraceae bacterium
GGGACGCCCGCGGCCGGACTTGACGCTGGCGCGGCGGGTCTTGCCTTCCAGCCGGCGCTTCTTGGAGGCAAGGGTCGGGCGGGTCAGGCGACGGCGCTTGGGCCGGACGGCGGCCTCGCGGATCAGGCCCGCGAGGCGTTCCAGGGCGTCGCGACGGTTGGCCTCCTGGGTGCGGTGCGTCTGGGCAAGCAGCACCACCACGCCGTCGCCGGCCAGGCGCTGCAGGCGCACGCTGATGTCGTTGGACAGCGAGGCCGACCGGCGGGCGTCGAAGCGCAGCTCCACGGCGGTGGACACCTTGTTGACGTTCTGGCCGCCCGGACCCGCCGCCCGCACAAACCGCAGAATGATCTCGTCCTCCTCGATGGAAAGCTCAGGGGTGATCGCCAGGAGCGCCATGGCGCCACGATATCCGGCTCGGCCCTTCCCCTCCACAGCTTTGCAAACGGCTCGATGAATGGCCCTGTGCGACCCGTGGCGAGGAGGGCAAACCTGATATGGGTCCGCCATGAGCGGCGACGCCCGATCCTCGTCCATAGACGCCCTGAAGGCGGTCGCCGGCCCCGGCGGCTGGTCCGACGATCCCGACCGGCTCGCGCCTCGCCTCCGGGAATGGCGGGATCGCTGGCGCGGCGCCACGCCGCTGCTGCTGCTGCCCGGGTCCACGGCCGAGGTCTGCGCCATGGTGCGCTGCTGCGCCGAACACCGGATCGCGATCACCCTACAGGGCGGCAACACCGGGCTGGTGGGCGGCCAGATCCCGCAGGGCGAGGTGCTGCTCTCCACAGAACGGCTCAGCGCCATCCGCGAGGTGGCTCCGCTCGACGACGTCATGGTGGCTGAAGCCGGCGTGACGCTGACGGCCGTGCACGACGCCGCCCTGGCGGCGGGTCGCTTCTTCCCCCTGAGCCTGGCTTCGGAGGGCAGCGCGACGCTCGGCGGCCTGGCCTCCACCAACGCCGGCGGGACCGCGGTGCTGCGCTACGGCGCCATGCGTGACCTGGTGCTGGGGGTGGAAGCGGTGCTGCCGGACGGGTCCTTGTTCCAGGGACTGAAGCGGCTCCGCAAGGACAACACCGGCTATGAC
>CAXTRP010000013.1:1097-20446 GCA_964246615.1 uncultured Caulobacteraceae bacterium
AGTTGCTGATCGGCGGCGAAGGCACGCTGGGAGTGATCACCGCCGTGGCTCTGAAGCTGTTCCCCATCCTGCGCTCACGCGCTGTGGCCATGGTCGGCCTCGCCTCGCCTGAGGCGGCGATTCGCCTGCTGGAACGCGCCAAGAACGAGAGCGGGGGCGCTGTGGAGGCGTTCGAGCTGATGAGCCGCCGAGGCGTGGAGCTCGCCTTGCGCAACATCGACGGCGTACGCGATCCCTTCGGGACGCCGTTCCCGTGGCTCGTGCTGATCGAGATCGCCAGCAGCGAGGGCGGACATGCCACTTTGGCCATGGAACGGCTGCTCGCCGCGGCTCTGGAGGACGAGACGGTGGAAGACGCCGTCGTCGCCCAGAACCAGGCCCAGGCGGACGCGCTCTGGCGGCTGCGGGAAGTGCAGTCGGCCGCCCAGAAGCCGGAGGGCGTCACCTGGAAGCACGACGTCTCGGCGCCCGTCTCCAGCGTGCCGGCGTTCCTGGCCCTGGCCGGAGAAGCGGCGGCGCAGCTCGCGCCCGGCTGCCGCGTCGTCGCGTTCGGCCACGTCGGCGACGGCAACATCCACTACGACGTGCTGCAGCCGGCCGGCGCCGATGGCGCGGCCCACGCCGCGCTACGCGAAGCCGGAACGCGCCGCATCCATGACATCGTGGACAGTCTCGGCGGCTCGATCTCCGCCGAACATGGGCTCGGCGTCATGAAGTCCGCCGAGGCGTTGCGCTACAAGGATCCGGCTGCCGTCGCCTTGATGCGCCGCGTGCGCGACGCCTTCGACCCACACCGCATCATGAACCCCCGGGTGCTGTTCTAGGGGAATGGACCTGCTTGCAATCGGCAATAATTTCCGTCTTGCCCGGACTCGTTCCGGGCTTCCAGGGCGCAACCTTAAACCGGCAAGCCCACGGGCTCTGGACCCCAGGGACAAGCCCTGGGGAGACGGAAGAACGAGCGGGCCACCTAAGATTATCCCGTTCTAGCTCGCAGCCTCTTCGGTGGGCACGTCGTAGGCGTTCAGGGTGATCGAGACGAAGGCGTAGAGGCCGATGATCTGGATCAGCTCGTTGACGGCCGCCTGGCCCATCTCATCACGCGCCGCGTTGTAGGTCGCGGCAGGCAGGACGCCGCCGTCGAGCAGAGCCATCGCCAGGTCGAAGGCGGTGGCCTCCTCTCGCGTCAGGTCGCCGGGCCGCTGGCCGGCGCAGACCGTCGCCAGCTTGTCGACCGACAGTCCGTCGCGGCCGCCGACGGCCACGTGGGCGTACATTTCATAAGCCGCCTTGAACCGCGACCCCACCGCGAGGATCGCGATCTGCTTCACGGGGTCGGAAAGCCGGCCCATGGTGGAGATGGCGTCGAGCAGCACCCGGGTGGCCTCGCCGACCTTGGGCTCCTGTATCCAGACGCTCCAGGGGCCGAGCAGCGCCCCGTCCTCCCGCACCGTCCTAAAGGCGTTGAAGCCGCTATCGATCTGGGTGCGGAACGCGTCGTAGAGCGGCTTCTGCTCGGCGGCCAGCTTGTCAGGCGAGATGATGGGCAGGCGCATGGAACGCTCCGGAGGATGCGCCGCGGGAATGCTCTAGGGCCGCCGACGTTCCCTGCTCGCGCCTGAACTCAAAGCTGCTGGAACACGCCGCATCCGATCCGCAAACCGCGCCACCCGCGACTTTAGCGGCTCAGGTGAACAGCTCTGGACGCCGCAGCTTCAGCGCCTGAACCAGGGCCAGCAGCTTCATGTCGTCGATGCGGCCTGCGTCCAGGTCGCGACCGAGGTCGGCCAAGGTGGGCTCCAGCACCTTGATGTTCTCGTTCTCGCCCGCGAGCCCGCCGCCGGCGGCGATCCGGTCCGCCGCCGTATAGGGCGCCAGGAACAGCGTCATGCGCTCTGTGGAGATGCCGGGTGTGGTCCAGACCTTGGCGACAAGCTCCAGCTTGTCGAGGCGAACGCCGGCCTCTTCCATGGCTTCGCGTCGCGCCGCTTCTTCTGGAGTTTCGCCCTCGTCGATCATGCCGGCCACCGCCTCCACCATCATGCCGGACGCGCCGGCGTAGAGCGGCGCCGGACGCAGCAGCTCCACCAGCAGCGCGGTGCGGCGCTCCGGGTCGTAGGGCAGGACCACCGCAGCCTGCCCATGGTCTTCGACCTGGCGCCAGATGATCTGGCCGTCGTCCAGCTCGATTTCCACCCGCAGGAAAGTGGCCCAGCTGTCGTCCTTGATGTCCTTGCGTAAAATGGTGGCCAAGCGTCTTCCCTCGGGCTGATCGTCGCCCATTATGGAGCGGTGAACGCGCCTGTCCCAGCACGCAAGCCTCGACCGGCCGCCAAATCACCGAAAGCCGCGCTGACGGAGCGCGCCCATGCGCTGGGCTTCGACGCCGTAGCCGTGGCCGATGCGGCCCGCCCCTGGGAGGCCGGAGCGCGCCTGCAACAATTCGTCCAGGACGGCCGGCACGCGACCATGACCTGGATGGAGACGACGCTCGAGCGGCGCGCCCACCCCCAGGCCTTGTGGCCGCAGGCGCGCTCAGCCGTCGTGCTCGGCCTGAACTACGGGCCTGACGGCGACCCCCGCGCGCTGCAGGCGAGACCGGACCGCGGCGCGGTGTCGGTCTACGCGCAAGGCGACGACTACCACCAGCTGATCAAGGGCCGGCTGAAGACCCTGGCCGGCTGGATGAAAGCCCGCCTGGGCGGCGAGGTGAAGGTGTTTGTGGACACGGCGCCCTTGATGGAGAAGCCGCTCGCCGGCGCGGCTGGCCTCGGCTGGCAGGGCAAGCACACCAACGTCGTTTCGCGCCAGTTCGGCTCCTGGTTGTTCCTGGGCGTCGTGCTGACGACCCTGGAACTGCCGGCCGATGCGCCGGCGGTGGAGAGCTGCGGTTCCTGCCGCGCCTGCCTGGACGCCTGCCCCACGGCCGCGTTTCCGGCCCCGTTTCAGATCGATGCGCGGCGCTGCATATCCTATCTGACCATCGAGCACGACGGACCCATTCCGCTGGAGTTTCGCGCTGCGCTGGCCAACCGCATTTACGGCTGCGACGACTGCCTGGCCGCCTGCCCTTGGAACAAGTTCGCTCAAGACGCCCGCGAGATGCGCCTGCATGTCCGCGAGACGCTGCGGGCTCCGCCTCTGGCCGAGTTGGCGGCGCTGTACGACAAGGCGTTTAGAGGGCTGTTCCACAAGTCGCCTGTCCAGCGCATCGGCCGCGACCGCTTCGTGCGCAACGTACTGTACGCCATCGGCAATTCGGGCGACCCAGGGCTGGTGGAAGCCGCGCAAGCAAGGCTCAGCGACACGGCGGCCGAGGTGCGTGAGGCGGCGACGTGGGCGCTTCAAAGGCTTGCCACGCCCCCGTTGTCCAAGACAGGTCGATCCGCTGAAGACCGTCGTGCGTCCGGACAGAACAAGCTGGTCGCGCGCTCGGGACAAGACGGGTGAGCGCGCTGGTCACTCCGTCTTAACCATGCGCCCGCCTTTCCTTTGCTCGACAGGAGGCATGCATGGACATGATCTGCACATCGACGCTCCGCGCCGAGCAGGCGGTGGGTGATCTTGCGACCTGTGGCTATCATCTCTTCGACGGCGGGGTGAACGCCCTGGCTGCGAGCGGGCTTCTGGCCGACATCCGCGCCACCCGCCGCTTCGATGAGAGCCTGTTCCTGAGCGAGGCCGCCTTCGACGCCGACCCGCAGCACACCGGCGTAAACCCGCGGCCCGGCCGGAACCTGCTGGATCGCTTCGAGGACAGGCTCCGCTTCGTGGAGGATGCCCCCCAGGTCGTAGACGCGCTGACCGCGCTGCTCGGTCCCGACTACCACACCTTGGATCGCAAGATCGTCTGCGGCGTGCCGGCCAAGTCGACGCCGGCCTGGCTGCACGCTCGCATCGAGGGGCGGCCGGTGAACAACCTCGGCGCCTATGTGCGGCCGGAGTATCGTGACGTCACCTATTTCCGTGGCATCGACTTCCACCAGGACCTGATCGACTACAAGGATCGGGAGGCTGACTTCCTGACGGTCTACGTCTACCTCCACCCTGTCGGCGTTCAGGATGCGCCGCTCCATCTTCTCGGCGAAAGCCACCGGCTCGGCGCCTCGGTGTTTCCCCATGACCTTGAACCCAAAGGTCCGAGCACTTGGCGCTATCGGAACGGCGACGCAGAGGCCGAAGTGCGCCACCGCGTACTGACGGGCGGAACGGGCTTCGTCGCTCTCTGGCACGCCTGCACGCTGCACGGCACCAAGCCGGACACCGCCGATATCGAGCGTATCTCGCTCCGCTACCTTTTCGCTTCCCGTCCGGGATCAGCAGGACGGCTCAATCAGATCAACCGGGCGCTGCGCGGTCCCTTGAGCCTTTCCGCCACACGGGTCGATTTGGCGCAAAACGGCGCCGCCCGCATGCGCTGCAACTCCGTCGCTCAGGCCTGAGGAGTACGGACTGAGACTGGCGAGTTAATCGGCAGGGCCGATTGATTACGCTGCGACCGGGATCTGCAGGGACTGTCATGACGCGCAAGATGGCGCGCCCGGGTCAGCCCTAATCGCGCATTAACCGAACTCGTGTTGGCTTCACCTCCGAAATGAACGGAGATCGGGCTTGGCTCATGCCTTACGCGCGCTGAAACCACGGATCGCGGGATGGCCCGAAACCCTCCCGCCGCTCCCGGTGGCGCGCCCGAGCCTGCCCCGGGCCGACGCCATCACGCCCTACCTGCGTCAGCTCGACGATGCGCGCTGGTACTCCAACCACGGCCAGCTGATCACCGGCCTTGAACAACGGCTCGCTGCGCGGTTCCCGATGGGGACGCAGGTGGTCACCGTCGCCAACGCCACCCAGGGCCTGACCCTCGCCTTGAGGGCCATGGGCCTGCCGCTCGGCGGTCAGGTGATCCTGCCGGCATGGACCTTCGTGGCCACCGCCCACGCCGTGATGCAGGCTGGTCTCAGGCCATGGTTCGTGGACGTCGACGCCAAGACCTGGATGCTGGATCCTGCCGCTCTCGGAGCGCTTGGGCCTAAGCTTGACGAGGCCTGTGCGGTTATCCCGGTGGCCGCCTTCGGGAAGATGCCGGATCTGGCGGCTTGGCGGGCCTTTCGCGAGGCCACGGGCCTGCCGGTGCTCATCGACGCCGCGGCGGCTTTCGACACGCTCGCCGACGCCCGCCTGCCTGCGATCGTCAGCTTGCACGCCACCAAGGTGCTGGGGATCGGGGAAGGCGGCTTCTTCGCGACCGATGATCCAGGTCTGGCCCACCGCGTCTACCTGCAGACCAACTTCGGCTTTCACGACAGCCGCGACAGCCAAGTGGCGGCCACCAACGCCAAGCTGTCGGAGTACGCCGGCGCCGTGGGTCAGGCCGCGATGGACAGCTGGCCTTACGATCGGCTGCGCTGGCTGCGGGCGGCGCAGATGCTGCGCATCGCCCTGGTCGGCCATCCGGAGGTGACGTTTCAGGATGGCTGGGGGCGCGACTGGGTGACCAGCGTCTGCACCGTCGGCCTGCCTGCCGGCGCCTCGGCGCGGGTGGCCCGCGTCCTGCGCGAGAACGGCGTCGACACCCGGGCCTGGTGGGGCGAGGGCTGCCATCGCTCCACCGCCTTCACCGGCTGCCGCCGCGAGGCCCTGCCGATCACCGAGGCGCTCGCGGGCTCCACGCTCGGCCTCCCCTTCGCCATCGATCTCGATGGTCACGACATTGGTCGTCTCGGTGCGGCCTTGGACCAGGCGCTGGCGTAAGCGCGATGGTCGTCCGGCGCCTCTGCGCACTACGCCATCCCTACGCTTCGAAGACCTATGCCGAGGCGCTGGCGGGGAGCGCCGCCGTGATCGCCGTTCCCGAATGGGGCGCCTACGTGATCCGGCGTCCGACGCCGGGAGGTCTATTCGACGCGTCGGGCGTCTATCCCATGCAGGTCTTCGCGTCCGGCGCGGACGTGGGCGCGGGTCTGGAGCGGCTGACCGCCGGAGACCTGGTCTCCGTCGTCCTGACGCCCGATCCCTTGCTCAGCCCGTCGGCCGCCCTGGAGCGGCGGTTCAAGGTGTGGCGGCCGTTCAAGCCGCACTACCTGGTCGATCCGGCGCGCGGCGCCTTCGATCCCAGCAAACACCACCGTCAGGAACTGCGTCGCGCCGCCAGCCGCTGCCGCCTGGACTGGGTGGCGCTGGCGGACCACCTGCCCGCGTGGCGCCAGCTCTATGCGGCCCTGGTGGACCACCGCGGCGTCGCCGGCGCGGCCGATTTCCCGCCCGGCTACTTCCAGGCCCTGGCGCGCGATCCCGCCACCTATGCAGTCGCCGCCTGGGTAGGCGACGCGCTGGCTGGCATGGCCGTCTGGGTCGAAGCCGAAGGCGTCGCCTACTACCATCTCGCCGCAGTGAACGGCCTGGGCTACGCCAATGGCGCGTCCTATGGCCTGGTCGGTGCGGGCGTGGAGCGGTTCGGCGACCGCAACCTGATCCATCTTGGCGGTGGTGCAGGGGTCGGTGACGGCGCGGGCGGCCTCGCCGCCTTCAAGCGGGGCTTCGCCAATGCCGAGGTGATGACGCACATCTGCGGGGCGGTGCTGGACCAGGCTGCCTATGAACGCCTGAGCGCCGGACACGCGGACACGGCTTTCTTTCCGGCCTACCGCACTTGCGGACCGCCCGTCGGCGCCACCGCCTGAGACCGCTTACGAGGTTCGGTTCTCGTGCGGCATCGGCACCTCGCGAAAGGCGTCGGGGAGCCCCAGGAAGGCGGCGATCCTGTCGATGTTGCTCTCGGTGGTGACATCGATTTCGAGTAGTTGCTCCGGACGATGCTTGAAGTAGTCGCGGATCGCGGCGTTCCGACGCTCATAGCAGGCGATGTAGTGGCCGCGGTCGAACAGCTTGTCCCAGGCCACCGACAACCCGCCGACCGGCGCGCCTGCAGCGTCGGCGGGCGCGGTCAGGTAGGACGACGCATGCATCTCCAGCACATACCCCGGAAACAGGTAGTCGTCGGCCTCGACGTGGGCGCGGGCGATCGTCCCGCCCTCTAGGATGCCGTAGCGCTTGGCCGTAAAGCGGGAAAAGGAGCGGAACCAGTCCTCGGCCGGGCGCACCGTCAGGATGAACTTCGAGCCGGGGAACAGGGCGTCGAGGTTGGCGTAGGTGACGCCATCTGCAAACGGACTATCCTGGAACGCCTCGGCCCGCTGCACATAGTCGATCAGCTTTTTGAAATCACCGCGACGAGCGCTGTAGCTGGTGAGCTCGCCTTCGACCTGGTCGCCCATGGCCAAGCCGCACAGCTTGAAAACCGTTGCGAGGCTCGTGGTCCCGGTCTTGTGGGCCCCGATGCCGAACACCTTGCTGTAGGCGCGTCGCGAAAGCAGGGCGCGACGGGCGGTCATCTGGTAGGTGCTCATGGTGGTCCCCGTCAGGCCGCTTGCGCCACCGGAGCGACATCGGCCGCCGCCCAGCGGGTGAACATCTGGCGATACGCCGTCTCCAGCTTGCGGGTGAAGCCCACCTCGTCGCGGTAGGGCGAGCTTTCGAAGCCGGCGCGAGTCTTGACGCGCAGAGCGTTCAGCGCGCTGAAGTCAGCGGTCAGCGCGTGGGCGCGCGCGACATAGTCGTCCCAGTCGGCGGCCACCAGCTCCGGCAGACCGCACGGCAACAGCATGAGCGGACCGATCCGCGCATAGTAGTCCCGGCCCGCCTGGGTGAGCACCGGAACGCCATTGGCCAGCGCGTCGAGCGAGGTCGTGCCGCCCGGACAAGGCGAGGGGTCGAGAGCCAGGTCGATGTCCTGGAACTCACGCAGGTAGTCCTCGCCACTGGAGTGGCCGCGAAACTCCAGTTGCTCCGGCTGGACGCCGTACGCCGCGAAACGCGCGTATGTGACACGCTGCAGCACTGGGTCTGCAAAGTAGCTGTACTTCAGGACAAGCCTGTCGACCGGGCGGACGCGCAGGATAGACGCCCAGGCTGCGATCGTCGCCGCGTTGAGCTTGTTGGGGTTTATGAAGGCGCCATAGGTGACATAGCCGTTCCTGAGCGCCGGGGTCGGGACAAGGTCGGGCCGGTTGGATGGTGGCCGGTAGGGCGACATGATCTCGCCCATGCTCCAGACCTCTTCTGTGAAATGGCGCGCCGCCCCGGGCGTCAGCATGCAGTCGCCGTGCAGCACATAGTCCATGCAGGCCAGGCCCGTGGTGTGATTGGAGTTGACCCACGAGATCTGGACCGGCGCCGGGCGGCGCGCAAAGGCGGTCAGCCGGCTGCCCGCGCTGTGGCCCCAGAGATCGACCAGGACGTCGAGCCGGTCCAGCCGCATCTGCGCGACAAGCTCCATGTCGCAGACGCGCCCGACAGAGCGTAGCTTGCAGTGGCGGGGCAGCGGGTCTTCTGCGGCGGCGTCGGCGCAATAGGCGAAGACTTCAAAGGCGGCCGGATCGTGCGCCTCGAGCACGGGCACGATGAACTGGGCGGATTGGCTACGCGTGAAGCTGGGCGTGAAATAGCCGATGCGCAGGCGCCGGTTCAAGGTTCGCGGATTGCCGAACCTCAGCCGCCTGGCCGCCAGCGGCGCGGCGTAGAGATCCGCCCACCTTCGGGCTTCCTGCGAGACCCGCGTCACGCGATCGGCGTCGAAAAACCGCGCGCAGACCAGGAACTGGTGCAGCTCGGAACTTCGAAAGACTTCCGCGGCGGCGCTGAAGACCTGGGCGGCCTCGTCGGTCCGGCCCTGGTGCTGGAGCGACAAACCGTATGTCAGCATCAGCTGGGGCTCCGGGCGATCCAAGTCGAGGGCGTGGCCGAGGCAGAAACCGGCCGGCCCCATCATGTTGGAGGCATAGAGCTGTCGACCCGCCTCGGCGCAGTAGACCCGGTCGTGCCTGATCCGCTCCATGTCCATGCCCGCATCGCGCAGGACAGCGACGGAGTGCAGATTGCGCGCTTGATCCAGGGCGGCCGCCGCCGCTTCGAATTGGCCGGCGGCGAAAAGCGCACTGTAAAGCCAGTAGCGGCTTTCGAAGTGGGTTGGCTCGGCCTCGACGACGGCGGCGAAGAGTTCCGCGGCGCGCACTCCGTCGCCAGACGCCAGAGCGCTGTGAGCCTCCCCAAGGACAGTGGAAGGCGTCAGCGGCGGCGAGGCGATGGACATGCGGCTCAAGGCTCCCGGAATGGCCGCCTGCGAGACTGATCAATTACGGTTAATGGCTGCCGAAGACGGCGTGAGCTCGAGCCCGCGCTCGTCCATGCGTGGCCGAGACCCTGACCCTGGTCCGGGAGCGCGCGTGACAGGCCGGTCGCCTCAACCCCAACCTGCGCGAGGCGACCGAGCGCGTGGCCGCCGGGAGCCGGCACGTACCGGCAGGCAGCTATGTCGAGCCGTGCACGACCCGACCGATCGCTTGAGTGACCTTCCTGATGTTGACCGGCTTCTCACAGCAGACGATGTCGGCGAACCGGGCCGGTATGGAAGAAGCGTCATAGCCGGTCGTGAACATGAAGGGCACGCTGCGTTCGACGAGCAGGTCGGCGGCGGGGAAGACCCAGTCGCCACCCAGGTTGATGTCCAGCACTGAGCCGTCGATGCGCTGGCCCGACCCGATGAGGGCGATCGCCTCCTCCACGGTTCCAACCGGGCCCAGGACGATCGCCCCGACGTCGCCGAGTTCGGTGTGAAGCTCGTCGGCAAGCATGTACTCGTCCTCGACGACCAGGATGCGGCAATCTTGAAGGGTTTTGTCAGCCATGTTGATCCGTCTCCGCGGTGGTAGCCGACACTGGGATCGAAATAGTGCAGCGTACGCCGTCCGGACCCAGCATGTACGACGTCTTGGCATGCAACTGATAGGGCAATGCTCGTTCGATCAGCTCCCGGCCCTGGCCGCTTCCCCGGGGGGCGGCGTCCACCGGCGGCATTCGCACCCCGTTTCATGCCAATCGATGTGCAACCAGGGCCTGTCGTCGCCAGGGCGCTCAACGCGCCAAGTGATCACCAGCCGCCCCGACGACTGGCCGAGGGCGCCGTATTTCAAGGCGTTCGTCGACAGCTCGTGAAGCGCCATGGCCAGCGTCTGCACCGTTGACGAGCGAAGGCGAACGCCAACGGGTCCTTTCAGGGTCACGCGGCCGGCGTTGCCGTCCATCGCCTTCAGCTCGGTGTCGATCAGCTCGTCGAAGGTCACGCGATCATGGTCGTTCATCCGCGAAAGCAGGCTCTGCACGCGCGCAAGGGCGTCCAGCCGGTCGCGGAAGCGCTCGCGAAAGTCGGGCAGATCGCCGCTCGCCCGCGCGGTCTTGTCGGCCATCGTGCGAACCACACCCATCAGGTTGCGGGTGCGGTGCTGGAGCTCGGCGACGAGCACCTTCTGCCGCTCCTGCATCTCGCGCAGCTCGTGGATGTCGGTCGAGGTGCCGAGCCATTCCACGATCCGGCCTGCGCCATCTCGCACTGGAACCGAACGCGTATGGTGCCAGATCCAGGCTCCGTCGGCGGCCCGATAAACCCGGTATTCGACGTCGAGCAGGCCATGCAGCTTCGCGTCTTCCCACGCCTGCAGCGTCGCCGGGTGATCGTCAGGATGCACCACGTCGAGCCAACCCATTCCGCGGCTCCCCTCCAGGCTCTGCCCGGTAAACTCCCGCCATTGCGGGCTCGACCAGGTCCAGCGGCCTTGATCGCAGGATCGCCAGACGAGTTGGGGTATGCCTTCCATCAACAGGCGCACGCGCTCCTCGCTGGCGGCGGCCTCGGTCTCGATCGTCTTCATCCGCGTCACGTCATGCCCGACACCCCCGACCAGGGTGATTTTGCCTGCCTCGTCGGTGATCGGGAAGTCGGTGTTGCGCAGCCAGCGGATCGTCCCGTCGCTCGGGCGGCGGACGCGGTACTCGAACGTTACATGCTCTCCGGACGACACCCGGGCGATGGCCGCGACTGCACGCTCGCGATCCTCGGAAACGATCAGGTCCTGCCAATTGCGGTAATTGTCGCCGGCAAGCGCCTCGTCGCGGCTGAGGCCGTAGATCGTCTCGAAGGCGGGGGTGAGATACCGCCACTGCAAGGTGTCGGCGTCGCGGATCCACAACACGTCCTGCGACGCTTCGCCAAACTGGCGCAGCCGCTCCTCGCTTTGGCGCAGCGCAGCTTCGGCGCGGGCGCGGTCTACGGCCGCCCAAGTGCGCTCGGCCGTCTCCTCGACCAGGGCTACGTCCGGCGGAGTCCATTCACGGGGGGCCGCCGAGTGGACGACGAGAAGTCCGACCAGCCGGCCGTCCTTGTCGATCGGGACGCCGAGGCAGGCCTGAAAGCCGGTAGCCTCAAACACAGCCGCGTTCGCCCCGTCGACCTCGCGGGTGTCGGCGGTCGCCAGCCTGCGGCCGGCGCGATACTCCTCCTCCCAGAGTGGCCCGAAGTCGTTCAGCCGCCACCGGCCTGCGAAGCTGGCGGTACCCGCCGACGTGTAATCGCGATGCACGACGAGGTGGTCCTCGTCAGGTTCGGCCTCGCAATACAGCGCCCGGTCGACGCCGAGATGCTCGCCGAGGACGCGGGCCGCCGCCGCTTGGACCTCGATCGGGTTGACGAGCGGCCGTAGCGCGTCGGCAAGCCGGAGTAGGAACGCCTGCCGCTCCTCGCTCGCCCGCAAGGCGGCTTCGGTCTGAGATCGCTCGAGAAGGTCCGCCACCTGGCGCGCCAGGATATCGAACAGGTCGAAGTCGCGCTCCTCCAGCCGCCGCGGGGCGTGCCAATGCGTCGAGATCATGCCGATCGGTCGGCCTGACCGAGACACCAGCGGCGTAGACTGCACCGCCCGGGTGCCCGAGCGGCGGAACGCCTCCAAATCGCCCGTAGCAGCCAGTTCGCCGTTCGTCTCCACGTCCTCCACAACCACACGGCTGTTCGCCCGAAGCGCCTGCCCGCAGGTGCTGGCGTGGCCCGCATCCACCCACGTCCAGTACTCGGTCGACTCGGGGTGCAGGTTCCGGGTCGCAAGCCGGCGCAGCCGTTGGCCATCCTGTTCGAGCATCTGGATGCTGACCGCATCCGCCTCCATCAGCTCAACGGCCGCGTCCAGAATCTGCTCGTGCAACGCTTCGGGCGACTGCTCCGGTATCAGGCGCGTGCTCAGCCGCTGCAGCAGTTGGGTCCTGGACAACTCCGCCGCCAGCCGCCCCTCGCTCTCACGCAGGGCCGCTTCAGCGCAAGCACGCTCGACCGCTTCCCGGGTGCGCTCCGCCGCCTCCTCCAGCAGCCGCAAATCGTCGTCGGACCAATGGCGCGGCTCGCCGTGCGTGATGCAGAGCGCAGCCGCCAACCGACCCCGTCTCATCAAGGGTGCGCCCACGCCTGATCGGGCCTTCGCCGCGCGATAGGCTGCGCGACTGCTTTCCTCCAGCCGCGGATCGGTCTCGGCGTCTTCATATTCTATCGTGCGCCCGGCACCGAGGGCTTCGTAGAAGGCCGATCCGAAGTCCCGCAGCCGCCCGATCGGCGGCGTCACGCTAGGCCCGATCGTGCGCTCCTCACGGTTCACGACATGATCACCGTCCGCGTCGAACTCGTAATAGACGACGCTGTCGACGCTGAAATGCTCAGCGACATGGTCAAGCGCGGCCTGTCGGATTTCAGTGGCGCCGGGCAGCGGCCGAAGCGCGTCGCCGAGCTTGAGCAGGAAAGACTGCCGGCGCTCGTTTTCGCCCAGCGCCCGCTGTGCGACTTCAAGAGTACCAAGCGCCTTGTGCAGCTGCACCGTAAATGACGCTTCGGCAGCCTCGCTCGTATCGAGCAGCAGCGCAGTCAACTCGGGATGCTGCTCCATGGAGGCGAGCATGTCGGGTTCGAAGGTGAGTTCGGGGTGCGTCTCGGTCCAGTAGTGGGCGGTGCGTACGAAGGCGAGAAAGGCCGTCAAAAGCTCGAAGCGGTGATCGCCCATGCTTGTTCGCACAGCCCGTCTCGCTGCTTCTGAAACTTGCGGCGACAGGAACATCACGGTGAGCGCGTCGAACAGATCGCCCTCTTCCTGCGTCTCCGGCAACGGCGCTTCGCCGAGTTCGCCAAGTCGGCTTAATCGAAGCAGCCTTTCGTGGAGCGCGACGGCGTCTGGCGCCGGCCGGCTGAGCAGCCGCACGATCTGTTCGAGCGTATGCGGTGTCGCCGTGGCGTCTCCCGCCGGCCGTCCCTTTCCCATCAGGAAGCCTGCGTGACGCACGATGCAATACCGGACCCCACAAAAGCGAGAGAGGTGAACGAACAGACGTTCCTTGAAGAGTGACGGCAGCGGGCAATCCAGGTAGGCGGATTTGGCGAACGCCCAAAGCTCATCGATCAGACCGGGAGCGGCCGATGCTGTACACAAGAAGTTCGGCAATGTGCCGAAACGCTCCGCAACCTCTCCGACGATTGCGGAAACCTGCAAACGTGCGTCGGGTAAATTTTCTGGACTCACCTTTCCTGCTCCGTAGCGAACGATCGACCTAATCTCAGGCTCGGCCGCTCGCATCCAGATATCCTTCTACTCGCCGGCATGTCGCATCTTCGACCTGCCGAGCAAGGCAGGCGGCACTCGAAGCGATGACCCCACGGCGAGAAAAAACCACGGGGTAGGTCATAAGTCTTACGCTTATGATTGTGCTGGATGAGCTTTACGTCGCGCTGGAGCTGCTGCGTCCAGCTTGCGCCAAGCAGGTCAGGGCCTGGGATGATGCTCAAAAGTTAAGGTGCCACCAAACCATCATCGAGGCCCGGGTCAGCGCCGAGGGAGCCGCGGTGGCGGGCGCATCGATCAGGAGGGACGAAGCGGCATCGTCGCGCGGCGGGCCGTGACCGCAAGGATCCGGGCGAGCGCTGCGACCGAATAGGGCTTCTGGAGCAGCTCGAACCCATGCCGGCCTTCCTGGGCTAGGACGTTGCTATAGCCGCTGGTGAGGACCACGGGCAGTTTGGGATGACGCTCCCGGATGGTCCGGGCGAGGTCCACGCCGTTCATCCCCGGCATGACCACGTCCGAGAACACGACGTCGAACCGATCATCCCCTTGCGCCAGGAGGGCGAGCGCCTTGTCAGCGCTACCGACCCACACCGTGCTGTGGCCCAGGTCCTTCAGCATTTCGGTGGCGAACTGGCCGACGGCCTGATTGTCCTCTACGACCAGTACGCAGATCGATCGCGTATCCGCAACCAGCTGAGCCAGATCGCCGTCTGCGGCCGCGTTCAGGTGACCGGCTGATCGGGGCAGGTATATGGTGAAGTTCGCACCCTTTCTGGACGCGCTGTTTACTTCGATCTCTCCGCCCGACTGTTTGACAAAACCGAACACTTGGCTCAGGCCAAGGCCTGTTCCCTTGCCGACCTCCTTGGTCGTGTAGAAGGGCTCGAAGATCGCTTCCAGCCGATCTTCGGGAATGCCGACGCCCGTGTCGATGACGGAGATGGCGATGAAGGCGCCGTCTGCGCCGGTGTGGCCCCGAACGGGCGGTACGCTGGCGACGTGGAAGACCTTGAACGTAAGTTCACCCTCCCCGTCCATCGCGTCCCGCGCATTCACCGCAAGGTTCACCAGCGCCGTCTCGAATTGACTGATATCCGCCTGTACGAAGTAGCCCTTCGCAGCATCGGAGGGCAGAACCGTCTGGATGCCGATGCGGGCGCCGACCAGCGGACGGACGAGGTCCACCACGGTGCAGACCCGGCGGCAGACGTCGAAGACTTCCGGCTTCAGAGGCTGGCGGCGCGCGAAGGCCAGCAACTGACCTGTGAGCTTGGCGGCGCGGTCGGTGGTCTCGGAAATGGCGTCGACATAGCGAAGGCGTCGTGCTTCGGCCAGATCGCTGCGCCTTAGGAAGTCGATCGACGAGCGAATGATGGTCAGCAGGTTGTTGAAGTCGTGCGCGACGCCGCCGGTCAGCTGCCCCACCGCCTCCATCTTCTGGCTCTGGCGCAGCGCCTCCTCGGCGCGGAGCCGGCTGGCCATTTCGGCCTGGAGATCGGCGGTCCTGGCGTCCACCATCTGCTCCAGCAGCTCGGCCGAAGTGCGCAGCTCGGCCTCGCTGGCCTGCAGGGCCTGGCGGCTCTGTTCCAGTTCCTCCAGCCGGTCGCGCATGTCGAACTGCTTTTGCCGAGCGCGCAGGGCCGACGACACCGCGCTCAGCAGCGACGCAGCCCCAAGCGGACGTTCCAGCACCATGACGTTGATCGCCGACTCCGGGAGGCGCAGACGCGCCACGTCCGCGCCGCGGCCCGTCTGATGCACGGCCAGCAGCACGAAGGGCACACCGGACCAGGACGGCTGGCGTTGGAGCGCCGCGTCCAGCTCGCCGAGCCCCTGGGCGAGCGCCTCTTCCGTCAGGAGCACCACGCCGACATCCTCCTCGAGCGCGGCCGCGACGCTGGCGAGCGACGCTTCCACCCGCGTCTGGTAGGTGTTCTGCCGAAGCAGCGCCTCGACGCTGGCGGCGTCCTGCCCGAAAGGCGCGACGATCAGGACCTGGTTGCCGGCGAGAGCGGTCCTATGTGGCACGGCCGCGGTCTTCCATCAGCGGCGCCGGGGCGCCGGTATATTCCGGCGTGCCGGTGAGCACGCCCTTGAACGCCGTCAGGATTTCGCCGACGCGCACCCCGCGTTCGTCGATGCAGAACTCGCGGATGCCGTCCTCATGCCGGCCACTGCGGTTTTTCAGGCACGATATCGCCTTTCGGATCCGCCCGTCCGCTTCGAAGAAGCGAAGCAGGATCACCGTATCGGCGACATAGGAGATGTTGAGCGATCCGGTCGCCATGGTGCCCACCAGACCTTGTTGAGGATTGATCAGGAAGGTGACCACGCCTTGCTGGCTGAGATAGGATAGCAGCTCGTGCATCTGCAGGATCAGCTGCTGCTCCTGCGGCATGGCGGCGAGATAGCCATTGAGGCTGTCGAGGACGATCATCCGCACTGCACGGTCCTCGATCTCGCCCCGGATCATGGCGGCCATCTCGCCGGGGGAAAGCTCGGCCGGATCGATCTGCCGGATCATCAGACATCCGCTGGCCATATGCGGCTGAAGATCAAGGTTCAGCGCCCGGGCTCGCGTCAGCATGGTGCCGATGCGCTCGTCGAACTCGTAGATGGTGCACGCCTCGCCCCGTTTGCATGCCGCCACAACGTACTGGAGCGCAAGGGTCGTCTTGCCCGTGCCTGCAGGTCCGGTGATCAGGGTGCTGGTTCCCCGCAACGGACCGCCGCCGACCAGGGCGTCCAAGTCCTCCACCCCGCTCGGCGTCGGATCACCCATGAAGGCGGCGTGGTGATCGGCGGCGATCAGGCGCGGGAAGATGTCCAGCCCACCCTTGCGGATCATCAGGTCGTGGTAGCCGGCGATGAAATCGACGCCGCGGAGCTTTTGCACCTGCAACCGGCGGCGCGACGAGCCGAAGTCCAGGGTCAGCCGCTCCAGCGTGATCACCCCGTGGCAAAGGCTGTGCAGCTGGCCGTCGCGGTCTCCGCCCGAGGCGGTCAGGTCGTCCACCAGGATGACGGTGACGTTCCGGCCGGCGAAGAACTGCTTCATCTGCAGCACCTGCCGCCGATAGCGAAGCGGGTCCTGCGCCAACAGCCGCAATTCCGACAGGCTGTCGAACACGATACGGGAGGGCTTGGCGCGTTCAACCTGCTCCTGGATCAGGCGCACCGTACCGCCAAGCTCCATTTCCCAGGGATGCAGGACGGACTGCTGGCGCCCTTCACCGAGGTACTCCTCCGCCGAGGCGAGCTCGAACACGTCGAAACCGTCGAGCGTCCAGCCATGGGACGCCGCTACGCTCTCCAGCTCCTCGCGTGTTTCGGACAAGGTGACGTAGAGGCCGGCCTCACCGCATCGGACGCCCTCGCGGAGGAACTGCAGAGCCAGCGTCGTCTTGCCCGAGCCGGGCGTGCCTTCGAGCAGGTAGAGGCGCTTGGGGGGCAACCCTCCGCGCAGGATTTCGTCGAGGCCGCGGTTGCCGGTCGAAATCCGATCGGCTGAGCCGGGGAGCTGGACCAATGAGGTGTTCATACCGCAATCTCTATCATGCGCGTCGCAGGATCGCCCACGAGCTTAGGACCGACACCGACTGATAGCTCCGCAACGGGTTCACTTTGGGGCAGGCTCGCGCCGCTTAAGCGTGCAGCGCCTTCAACAGCTCGGCCTTCCCCATGGACGACCGGCCGGGTACGCCTTGTTTCTTGGCCTCGGCATAGAGCTGGGCCTTCGTGCGATGATCGTGAGCCGATTGCGTCTTGTCGGCTATCTTCTTCGGCTGTGCCGAATACTGCTTGCCGGCTTTCGTGTCCGACCGCTTCTTCGCGGTGGTTTCATCGTATTCGGCTTTGCTAAGATTGTCCCGGGCCGATTTCGGTAGGTAGCGTTCGTGGGTCTTGCCGCTGGGTTCGCCGGACTTGGTGCCCCACTTCTCCTCAGTCCACTCGTGCAGCGAATTGTGAGCGTCTTTGAGACCCTCGTAGCCGCCGCCCTGCTTCTTGTACTCCGCGACGGCGAGCTGAGCTTTTCGAGCCGACCACTGGTCTTTCTCGCCTCCCTTGTCACCGGCGGTGACCGCCGACTTGACCCGCTCCCAGAGCTGAGGATCGTTGCGCTTCGCGGTGGTGCTCATGAGCGCTTAACGTAGGCGCGGCGCGCTCGTTCACTGAGCCGATTGCCGGTGGTCTCGCGCCGCTCCAAAGCTTAGACAGGGTCCACGCAGCGCCGCAGTTCGGCGCGCAGGGTCGCGGAGGCCCCATGGCTGACAACGTTGCGCTAGACCCGCAGTTCGAGACGCTGCTGCAGTACATCCAGGAGAGCCGGGGGCTGGACTTCCGGGGCTACAAGCGCACGAGCCTGCGTCGGCGCATAACGTTGCGCATGGACGCGGCGCGGGTGGACGACTTCGCCGCCTACCAGGCCCATTTGGAGGTGCATCCCGGCGAGTTCGAGGACCTGCTCAACACGGTCCTGATCAACGTCACCTCCTTCTTCCGTGACCCGGAGGCCTGGGAGACGCTGAAGACCGAGGTGATCCCCCAGATCATCGCCAACGCCGAGGACGGGCGCACCATCCGCGTCTGGAGCGTCGGCTGCGCCAGCGGCGAGGAGCCCTACTCCATCGCCATGCTGTTCTCCGAGGCGCTCGGCCTGCAGCACTTCTGTGAGCGGGTGAAGATCTACGCCACCGACCTGGACGAGGAGGCGCTGCGCACCGCCCGGCAAGCCACCTATTCGGCCCGCGACGTCGAGATGATGCCGGCCGAGCTGCTGGAGAAGTATTTCGAGCGCGCCAACAACCAGTACCTGTTCAACCGCGACCTGCGGAAGTGCGTGATCTTCGGTCGCCACAACGTGGTGCGAGACGCGCCGATCTCGCGCATCGATCTGCTGGTCTGCCGCAACCTGCTGATCTATCTGGAGGCGGAGACGCAGGACGTGGTGCTGCCGCGGCTGCACTACGCCCTGTCGTCGGACGGCTATCTGTTCCTCGGCAAGGCGGAGACGCAACTGGCGCGCTCGGCCCTGTTCGACCCGGTGCAGATGAAGCACCGCATCTTCACCAAGATCACGCAGGGCTGGGGGCGCGCCGCCGGCGGCGGCCTAGCGATCCTGCGAGACTTCCGGGGCGAGGTTCCGGCCAGCACGATGCGCTTGATCGAGACCGTGCTGCACGACGCGCCGACCGCCTATCTGGTGGTCGATGACTCCGGCGTGGTGGTGCTGGCCAACGCCGCAGCCCGCCAGCTCCTGAGCGTGGGCGAGGCGGACATCGGACGGCCGTTCAAGGACTTGCCCATCTCCTATCGCCCGCTGGAGCTGCGCGGGCCCATCGACCAAGCCATGCGCGAGCGGCGCGCCATCAAGATCGACCATCAGGAGTATCAGCTCTCCAAGGCCGAGAATGCGCAGCTCAGTATCGAGCTACGCCCGCTGGCCCGTGCGGACGGCGATATCTACGCCGTGCTGCTGGCCTTCACAGACACCACCCGGCTGCGCACGCTTGAGCTGGAGCTGGCCTCCGCACAGCAGAACCTGGAAAACTCCATCGAGGAGCTCCAGTCGGCCAACGAGGAGCTGGAGACCACCAACGAGGAACTCCAGTCCACCAACGAGGAGCTGGAGACCACCAACGAGGAGCTGCAGTCCACCAACGAAGAGCTGGAGACCATCAACGAGGAGGCGCGCTCCTCCAACGAGGAGATGGAGGCCGTCAACGAGGAGCTGCGCACGCAGACCCAGCAGGCCTTGAGCCACAAGGTCTACTTGGAGTCGGTGCTGCGGAGCATGGACGTAGGCGTGGTGGTGCTCGATCACCGCCACAACGTGCAGAACTGTAATCGCTGGAGCGAGAACGC
>CAXTRP010000014.1:0-1847 GCA_964246615.1 uncultured Caulobacteraceae bacterium
GGATCACCACGTCGCGCTTGTGCTCCACCAGCCGCTTGGCCTTCTCGATCACCATTTCGGCTACCTGAACGTGACGTCCAGCAGGCTCATCAAAGGTGGAGGAGATGACCTCCCCGATCACCGTGCGCTGCATGTCGGTGACTTCCTCCGGCCGCTCGTCGATCAGCAGCACGATGAGGTAACACTCGGGATGGTTCAGGGAGATCGACTTGGCGATATTCTGAAGCATCATGGTCTTGCCCACGCGAGGCGGCGCCACGATCAGGCAACGCTGGCCTTTGCCAAGCGGCGCCACGATGTCGATCACCCGACCGGACCGGTCCTTGAGGGTGGGATCGCCCATTTCCATTGTGAACCGCTTCTCGGGATAGAGCGGCGTCAGGTTGTCGAAGTGGACCTTGTGCTTGATCGCCTCGGGACTTTCGAAGTTGATCGTATCGACCTTCAGAATCGCGAAGTACCGTTCGCCCTCGCGTGGCGCACGGATCGGACCCTCGCAACTATCCCCGGTGCGCAAGCCGAAACGCCGGATTTGTGATGGCGAGACGTAGATGTCGTCAGGCCCTGGCAGGTAGTTGGCCTCAGCTGACCGCAGGAAGCCAAAACCATCCTGGACGACTTCGAGCACCCCGGATCCAAAGATTTCAACTCCGTCCTCGGCCAACGCCTTGAGGATGGCGAACAGCATGTCCTGCTTGCGCATGGAAGAAGCGTTCTCGATCTCCAGGCTTTCGGCGAAGGCGACCAGTTCCGTGGAGGGCTTGTCCTTCAACTCCTGCAGAGACATCCGAGTGATGCCCGTAACGCTGGGCTCCGTCTCGGCTTCAGCCGGTGCGGCGATCTCAAGCGTGATGTCATCGGACATGGGAGGGCTCTTGCACAGTGAACGGCAGGAAGAAATCCAGCCGGCGCGGCTCAGGGCCAGCGCGATGATGGTGCGTCCGCCGGGTCGAAGCCGACCGGCAGCGGTGTCGTAAAGGCGGGGGAACGGCGCGACACGCCGAACCCCTTACCGAGACCATAGAAGCCCGAGCCCGTCAAGATATCCGACATAGGCGATGCCGCTCAGGCGCCGCCGAACTTGGTGGTTACCGCCAGCACCATGGCTATGGCGAGCACGAACGGGATTTCGTTCACCAGCCGCCAGAACTTTTCCGGCCGTCTGTTGGTCCCACGGGCGAAGGCGCGACGCGCCTTGCCGAGGAAACCCTGGTAGCCGAACATCAGCACGACACCTGTCAGCTTAACCGACATCCACGGGGAGCCCAGAAACTGGAAGCTGCCATAACGCTGCGTGCCGTCAATCCAGATCAGGCTGAGACCCAGCGTCAAAGCCACAAGCGACGCCGGCACCATGATGATGTTGTAGAGCTTGTGCTCCATCTCCTTGAAGGTCTCGTCCATCTGAGAACCCGCTTCTGCGCGGGTATGATAAACATAAAGACGTGGCAAATAGAGCAAGCCGGCCATCCAGGCGATCACTGATAGGATGTGCAGTCCGATGACCAGATTGTAATTCATTGAATACTACTAAGGCGGTAGGGGCATTGCTTCCAGGCGCGCTCGCACGCGCTGCCGCCCGGAGTGCATCCGGTCTTGAACAGGGCCGAGGCGACCTCGCCCGCCAGACCGGCGATGAAGATAGGCTCGACGCCCAAAGCCGGTGCACGCAAGTAGACCGGGCAACCCTTCTCCCGAGCCAGCTCGGCATAGTCGCGATCCAGTTCGACCAGAGTTTCGACATGCTCCGAAACAAAGGCGACAGGAACGACGAGCACACCCTTGCCGTCCGCCGCGGCTTGGGTCACCGCGGCTGGCGTGGAGGGTCCGATCCACTTCATGGGTCC
>CAXTRP010000014.1:1857-18010 GCA_964246615.1 uncultured Caulobacteraceae bacterium
GCGGCTCTGGTAGCATATGCTCCAGTCCCAACCCGGCCCCAACTCGCCCACGATAGCGGCGCAGGTCCGCTCGATCTGACCTTGGTAAGGATCGCCGCGCCTGATCACGCTTTCAGGCAGGCCGTGAGCTGAAAACAGCAAGCGTAGGTTCTTAGGCGATCCAGCGGCTTCGAAGGTCTGGCGGATTTTCTGAGCATGGGCCGCCGCAAGGCTGGGTGCGTCGAAGAAGCAGCACACCTCGCGCGTCCGGCCTGGCCCTGTGTAGGCCTTGCGCCAAGCCGCGATGGAGGAACCTGTCGTGGTTGTGGAATACTGCGGATAGAGCGGCAGCAGCACCAACTCGTCTGGAGCGAAGGCCTTGACCTCTCGTGCGGCGTCGCCGGTAAACGGCTTCCAATAGCGCATGGACAAAAAGCAACGCACCTCGAAGCCCGGCAGCGTCTCGTTTAGCAGCGCCTCCAACGCGTCGGCCTGAGCCCGGGTCTCGCGCAGTAGGGGAGATGCGCCCCCCATGTAGGCGTAATTGGCGCTGGCCTCCTTGCGTCTGCGTGTCGAGATCAGCTTCGCCACCAGCGGTCTCAACGGCCAGGGCAGACCGATGATCGCCGGGTCGTTGAACAGGTTGAACAGAAAGGGCTGTACGGCGTCCAGACCATCAGGGCCGCCGAGATTGAACAACACCACGGCGATCCGGCGTCGCACCGGAGCGACGCTTGACGGAACGACGCTCGCTGGAGCCGGATCGATGCGACAGTCAACCACGGTCCACCGCCCGCCTGATCGCTCGCGTCGAACGCACCGACTGGCCGTCCGGGAGTGAACCGCGATCGAAACCCATCTCGCACGAACCAGGGCTTCGAAGCGCCCGACAGTTCGGCCCGTAGCGCCTAAGCCAAAGCATCAAACACGCCGCAGATGGGGGAGCGCTCGCCCGTGTGAGGCGTCTGGGTAAGGACACCGGTCCGTCGGATCGTTCATTTCCGCCTTAAAGCCTCTGTGCTGACCAAGCTCAAGCCGCCCTCGCTCCTTCTTAAAGTTAAAGAGAGATTAACGAGGTTGAGGAGTTTAGGAGGCCGGTGGGAATCGAGGACAACGGCGCTTGGTTGCACCTCGTAGCTGACGCTTTTCCCCTGGCTGAACCACGGCGGCGTGACAGTCTAGCGCGTCTGTGAAGTCCTATTGAGAACCTATAAGAGGAGATACGAAACAATGGCTTAGATAATTTCTAAGTGATCGGTACCAAGAGTATGGATCGTCCGGCGAGACGTTCGGCACAGTCCGTGATCAGCGTTTTCCCCGTCGGGCGCCGTTAACGCTTTGGCAACGATTCAGTCCAGAATGTGTCACAGGAGGGAGGACGCGAAACGCTGGACGATGTTATGGCGGTTCCCGTCCCCCAGGCCAGGGGGCACTATCCCCCACAATCATCCCCAGTTTTCGGCTGCGACCGTCTGCAGCACCCTCGCCGCGGGTCTCACGTCCAAGGTGCCCATGATCGCAACGCCGCAGCGCCTGGCCACCTACTTCCACGTCCACCTGATCTCCGACTCCACGGGCGAGACGCTGAACGCCATCACCAAGGCCGTGAGCGCGCGATTTGATAGCGTATTGCCGATCGAGCACATCTACCCGCTGATCCGCTCGGCTCGGCAGTTGAAGCGAGTGTTGAAAGAGGTAGAGGCGGCGCCTGGCGTTGTGGTGCATACCATCGTCGACCGGGAAATGCGGATCGAACTGGAAGATGGGTGCCGTCATCTGCAATGTCCCTGCATGGCGGCGCTTGACCCCCTTACCGCCGCCTTCGGGCGTTATCTCGGAGCCTCGCTCACTACCCGCGTCGGCGCTCAGCACGCCTTGGACAACGACTACTTCAACCGCATCGAGGCGCTGAACTACGCCATCGGCCATGACGACGGGCACGGCGGCCAGGATCTCGAGTCCGCCGACGTCGTGCTGGTGGGGGTAAGCCGCACCTCCAAGACGCCTACGTCCATCTATCTTGCGCATCGGGGCGTGCGCGCCGCCAACGTGCCGCTGGTGCCCGGCGCAGCCCTGCCGGAGAAGCTGTTCGTCCTGACTCGGCCCATGGTCGTCGGGCTGCTGGTGTCGCCCGACCGGTTGATCCAGATCCGCCGCAATCGCCTGCTATCGCTGAATGAAACCCGCGAGAGCACCTACATCGACGTCGACGCGGTGCGCGAGGAAACGGTGCGGGCGCGCCGGCTGTTCGAAGCGCAAGGATGGCCCGTGATCGACGTCACCCGTCGCTCGGTCGAGGAAACGGCCGCCGCCATCATCAACCTGCTCAACAGCCGCAACGCGGCTCCCGTAAGGGACGCGTAGATGGCTCGTTTGGTGCTCGCCTCGCGCAGCGCTACGCGGGCGAGGCTGCTGACCAACGCCGGCGTCAGGTTCGACGTAACGGCCGCCGACGTGGACGAGGACGCGTTCAAGGCTGGCGCCGTGGCGCGGGGCGTGACACCCCTTGGCATTGCGCAGGAGCTGGCGGTGGCCAAGGCCGTGCAGGTTTCGCGGCGAACCGCGGGACTGGTCATCGGCGCCGATCAGACCCTGGAGCTGGAGGGTCGGCTGTTCGACAAGCCGCCGACGGCCGCGGCCGCCCGCGAGCAGCTTACCGCGCTACGGGGCCGCACCCACCGGCTTCACGCAGCCGCTGCCGTGATGCGAGGCGAGGACGTGCTCTGGCGCGCTACGGAGTCGGTCACCCTGCATGTGCGCCCCTTCACCGAGGCCTTTCTGGACAGCTACTTGGCGACGGAAGGGGAGGCGCTGTTGGATTGTGTCGGCGCCTACCGCCTGGAGGCGCTGGGAGCCCAACTGTTCAACCGCATCGAGGGCGACTATTTCGCCGTGCTCGGCCTCCCGCTGCTCCCGCTGCTCGGGTTCCTGCGTGAGCACGCAGAGCTTTCCACGTGACGAGGGCTGGGTTCAGCGGCGCGGCGCGGGTGGCCGGCGTAGTGGGCGCCCCCGTACGCCAGTCTCTTAGCCCCATGATCCACAACGCCTGGATTGCCGAAGCAGGGCTGGACGCCATCTACATCCCCGTTTCCCCCTCTCCCTCGCGCTTCTCGGCCTTCGTCGAGAGCTTGCGGGGTGGCTCGATTGTGGGGCTGAACGTCACCCTGCCGTTCAAGCAGGCGGCGCTAAGCGTCGCCGACACCGCGGACGCCGTGGCTGAGGCGGCCGGTGCGTCTAACCTGCTCCTCTTCCATTCCAACGGCCGGATTGAGGCGCGCAACACAGATGGCGTCGGCCTCCTCGAAGCCTTCGACCAGCAGGCGCCGGGCTGGCGACCAGGAGACGGCCCTGTGGTGGTGCTTGGGGCAGGCGGCGCGGCGCGGGGCGCCGCTGCAGCGCTCACCGCCGCAGGCGCCGTCGTGCGCATCGTCAACCGCACCCACAGCCGCGCGGTCCATCTCGCCGCCGCCCTGCCACAGGCGGAAGCGGTGCAGATACAGTGTCTGCCCAACCTGTTGTCTCAGGCGTCGGCCATCGTAAACGCCACCTCAGCGGGGCTGGAGGGGCTCGGGACCTTGGACGTCCCGCTGCATCTCGCCTCCGACCAAGCTGTGGTCATGGACATGGTCTACAAGCCGGTCCGCACACACCTGCTGCAGGCCGCCGCTAAGCGCGGTCTTCGCACCGTGGACGGTCTGGCCATGCTGATCGGCCAGGCGCGCCCCTCGTTCGAGGCCTTCTTCGGTCAGCCCGCACCGACAGGCGTTGATGTCCGCAAGCTCGCTCTGCGCGCGCTGGGGGAGGCCGACGCTTGATCCTGCTTGGCCTGACGGGCTGCATCGGCATGGGCAAGACCACCACCGCGGCCATGTTCGCCGATGCGGGGGCTATGGTGTACGACGCTGACGCTGCGGTCCACGCGCTCTATGCGGCCGGCGGGGAGGCGGGACCTCGCCTGGCGTTCCAGTTTCCTGAGGCCGTGGGCCACGATGGCAGCGTGAATCGCGAGGCCCTCAGTCGCCGCGTCAAGGCCGATACCGAAGCCCTCAAGGCGCTGGAAGCGGTCGTCCACCCGCTGGTCGCGGCCGGGCGTACCGGCTTCTTGAACGTCGCCATAGCCGCCGGCGCCCGCGTGGCGGTGCTGGACATCCCCTTGCTGTTCGAGACGGGTGGGCAGCGGTCGGTGGATGCCGTGGTGGTGGTGACCGCCAGTGCGGAGTTGCAGCGCGCCCGCGTACTCGCCCGCCCGGGCATGGATGCGGAGAAGTTCGCCCTGCTGTCCGCACGCCAGACCTCCGATTTGGAGAAGCGGACGGGCGCAGATTTCCTGATCGACACCGGTTTGGGCCTGGCGTCCGCCCGTGCTCAGGTGGGCGCGGTGATGGCCATGGTCTTGCAACCGGGATGGAAGCCGACGTAAGCCGCGGACCGCGCTCATCTCGCCCGCACCTTTTGGCCTTACCGCTTCCGCGATCGGACCCGCCTGTGACCACGCCCACCGCC
The DNA here is from genome assembly GCA_964246615.1 of uncultured Caulobacteraceae bacterium. Classification (GTDB taxonomy): domain Bacteria; phylum Pseudomonadota; class Alphaproteobacteria; order Caulobacterales; family Caulobacteraceae; genus CAHJWH01. Next base: position 6,340 of record CAXTRP010000014.1, read on the forward strand.
CTGCTGAAGGTGATGATCGACGCCGCCCGTAAGGCGGGCCGCAAGCTCGCCCGCGACTTCGGTGAGGTCGAGGCGCTGCAGGTCTCCCGCAAGGGTCCGGCCGACTTCGTTTCCGCCGCCGACCTCGCCGCCGAGCAGACCCTGTTCGAGGAGCTGAACAAGGCGCGCCCCGGCTACAATTTTCTGGGCGAGGAGAAGGGGCTGATCGAGGGCACCGACAAGACCCACACCTGGATCGTCGATCCCTTGGACGGCACCACCAACTTCCTCCACGCCATCCCCCACTTCGCCGTGAACGTGGCGCTGGAGCGCGACGGCCAGGTGGTTGCAGGAGTGACCCACAACCCGGTGACCAACGACACCTACTGGGCCGAGCGCGGCAAGGGCGCCTTCAACAACGACAAACGGCTTCGGGTGGCGTCCCGCCGCAAGCTGGACGACTGTGTATTCGCCACGGGCATCCCGTTCATGGGCAAGCCCGGCCACGCCCAGTTCCTGAAGGAGCTGCATCAGGTGTCAGGCCGGGTGGCGGGGGTTCGCCGGCTCGGCTCCGCCGCGCTCGACCTCGCCTGGGTCGCTGCAGGCCGGTTCGACGGCTATTGGGAGCGCGACCTGAAGCCCTGGGACGTGGCGGCGGGCGTACTGCTGGTGACCGAGGCCGGCGGCAAGGTGACCGCAGCCGATGGCGAGCCCTTGGACTTGCACCGGCCTACCATCTGCGCGGCGAACCTGGAGCTGCATCCGGTACTGAGCGGGCTGGTGAAGGCTGCGGGTTGAACCCTGGTCCACCGAGGAAAGGTGACAACGACGCGGCTGCCTGATGGCTGGACGTTTGGGCCGAACCCCCTCATCTAACCGCGATGGCGCGCGAGATCGTCCTGGACACCGAGACCACCGGCATCGACCCGCGCTCCGGCCATCGGGTGATCGAGATCGCCTGCATCGAGATCGACGACCTGCTGCCCACCGGGGCTTACTTCCACCGCTATATCGATCCCGAGCGCGACATCGATCCGGATGCTGAGAAGGTGCACGGCATCTCCCGCGCGTCGTTGGTGGGCAGGTCCAAGTTCCATGAGAGCGACATCTGCGACGCCTTTCTAGACTTCGTCGCCGATGCACCGTTGATCGCCCACAACGCAGCCTTCGACAGGGGCTTCGTGAACCACGAGCTGGAGCGTTGCGGCCGGATCGCCTTGCCGGAAGCACGTTGGCGCTGCACCTACGAGCTGGCCAAGAAGCGCTTTCCGGGCATGTACAACTCGCTGGATGCGCTGTGTAAGCGCTTCAAGATCTCGCTTGCTGAGCGCGACAAGCATGGCGCCCTGGTCGATACGCGCCTCCTGGCCCTGGTTTACCTGGAGCTGCAGGGCGGCAAGGCGCGCAGTCTTGACCTTGGCCCCCAGGGCGCTCGCGTCACCTCCCCCACTTCAAATATCACCGCCGGTGGTTACGGGCCCCGCCCGCGCCTGCTCGGTCCCCGCTCCACGGCGGAGGAGCGCACGGCCCATGCCGCGTTCATCGACAAGATGCTGAAGGACAAGGCGCTCTGGCGCACCTTGGGGTTCGCGCTGGGAGAAGCCTGATCCTTTTCTGCGCGTGTGGGACGCGGCCTCTTTCTTTCGCCTTCCCGGGGCTTGTCCCTGGCGTCTATGGCGTAGCGGGCTGGGCGCCGTCCTAGACTCGCGACGCCTTCTCCTCGATGCCTGATCGCCCGGCGCGCGCCGCCAGCTTTTCCGCTACCGCGTCTGGTGACACGCCCGCAGCCGCCAGCAGCACCAGCCAGTGGTAGAGAAGGTCCGCGCTTTCCGCCGCTAGGGCGTCGCCGTCTGCCTGAACTGCAGCGATGACGGTCTCCACGGCCTCTTCACCGAACTTCTTGGCGACCCGCGTCACGCCACCTGCGAGCAGCTGGGCGGTGTAGGAAGCGGTCTGATCAGCGCCCCGCCGCGCGGCTATGGTGTCGTCCAGCGCCTGCAGCGCCTGCGCCAGCCTGTCCACAGAGCCCATCATGTCCTCCTGACCGGCAGGCCTGCCTCAGCCATCGCGGCCTTGGCGCCTGTGATGCTTACCTCGCCGAAGTGGAAGATCGACGCCGCCAGCACCGCCGATGCGCCTCCGTCGCGCACGGCCTGCACCAGGTGCTCGGCCGATCCTGCACCGCCGGAGGCGATCACCGGGATCGGCACGGCTGCGCTGAACTGTTTGAGCAGCGCGATGTCATAGCCGCCCTTGACCCCGTCCCGGTCCATGGATGTGAGCAGGATTTCGCCTGCGCCGCGCGCCACCACGGCTGCGGCGTAGTCCAAGGCGTCCAGCCCGGTGGCCTTGCGGCCGCCGTAGGTGAATATCTCCCAGCGGTCTGCAGCGACCGCCTTCACGTCAAGGGCGGCCACGATGCATTGCGACCCGAACGCGTCGGCGCAGGCCGAGATCAGGCCGGGGTCCTCCACCGCGGCGGTGTTCACCGACACCTTGTCCGCGCCGGAGCGCAGCAGCCGGCGCGCGTCCTCCACCCCGCGTACGCCCCCCCCAACGGAAAGCGGCATGAAACAAGCCTCGGCCGTGCGGGCGATGATGTCGTAGGTAGCCGCGCGAGCGTCGGAAGATGCGGTGATGTCCAGGAACATCAGCTCGTCGGCGCCGGCCGCATCATAGGCCCGGGCCTGTTCCACCGGATCGCCGGCGTCGCGAAGCGCTGTGAAGTTCACGCCCTTCACCACGCGCCCGTCCTTCACGTCCAGGCACGGGATGACGCGGACCTTGAGCACGCTCGCGCCTAGTCGCGCGACGCCGCCAGCGCCTGCCGAGCGTCAAGCGCGCCGGTGTAGAGCGCCTTGCCGAGCACCGCGCCGGCGATCGGCACGCCGTCGCGCCTTCGCAGCTGCACGATGTCGTCCAGCCCTGCGACGCCGCCGGACGCGATGACCGGGATCGCCACGGCGTCGGCGATGGCGCCGATCTCCAACACGTTGACACCCGACAGCGTACCGTCGCGCCCTATGTCGGTGACGATCAGGGCGGCGACGCCTGCGTCCTCGAACCGCCGCGCGAGGGCCGTGGGATCGAGTTCCGAGGTCTGCACCCAGCCACTCACCGCCACCTTGCCGTCCCGCACGTCGATGGCCACGGCCACCTGCTCCGGATACTCGGCGGCGGCGGCGCGCACCAGGTCGGGGTCGCGCACCGCTGCGGTGCCCAGGATCACTCGGCTGACGCCCGCCTCGATCCAGGCCGCCACGTCCTGCAGGCTGCGCACCCCGCCGCCGACCTGCACAGGGATGGCGGCGGTCTGCAGGATGGCGTCAACCGCGGCCTTGTTGACCGAGCGGCCCTCGATGGCCCCGTCCAGGTCCACCACGTGCAGCCAGGAGAAGCCCTCTCCGGCGAAGCGGCGGGCCTGATCGGCAGGGTCGTCGTTGAAGACGGTGGCCTGGTCCATGTCGCCCTTGAGGAGGCGCACACACTGGCCGCCCTTCAGGTCGATGGCGGGGTAAAGGATCACGGCCGCCACTCCAGGAAGCGTGCGATCATCGCCAGTCCCGCCTCTTGCGACTTCTCAGGGTGGAACTGCACGCCGGCGACATTGTCTCTAGCCACCGCTGCAGTCAGGCCGCCGCCGTAGTCGGTGCGGGCGATCACCGCCTCAGGGTCTTGTGCGTCGAACATGTAGGAGTGGGTGAAATACATCTGGGAAACGGGTGCGCCGGCGAAGAGAGGATGGGGCAGGGCGGTCACATCGTTCCACCCCACGTGGGGCACCTTCAACGCAGCATCGTCGGGTTGGAGCCGCCGCACTTCCCCGTCGATCCAGCCCAGCCCTGCGCGCGTCCCGAACTCCAGCCCGCGAGTGGCCAGCAGCTGCATGCCGACGCAGACACCGAGGAATGGACGGCGCCGGTCGTGCACCGCCTCGCTCATGGCTTCCACCAGGCCGGGGCGGCTCTCCAGGGCGTCCATACAGGCGGCGAAGGCTCCCACCCCCGGCAGCACGATGCGATCGGCATGGGCGATCACTTCGGGCGCATCGGTCACCACGACCTCATGGCCGCCGCCCGCCCCGGCGGCCGCCCGCTGGAGCGCCTTCTCGGCAGAGCGAAGATTGCCTGAGCCGTAGTCGATCAGCGCGACGATGGACATGGCTAACGTGCGGTCTCGCCCACACCGTAAGGGAACGACAGCGCAGCCGGGAAGGAGGCTGGGTCGCCCGGCCGGATGGATCGTCCCCGATCATAACCGCAGCGTTCTTCGCGCGCCCGCCTCACCTTTTCATCCCCTTCCGATCTGGGATGGGGAGGATGATCTCGCTTTCCCACGGCCCTACAGCACGCCCTTGGTGGACGGCGCGGCGCCCATCGTCTTGGGGTCGAGTTCCGCAGCTTGGCGAAGCGCCCGAGCCAGGGCCTTGAAGCCGCTTTCCGCGATGTGGTGGCTGTTCTCACCGTAGAGGGTTTCCAGGTGAACGCAGGCCCCGGCGTTCATGGCGAAGGCGTGGTGGAACTCCTTGAACAGCTCGGTGTCCATGTCGCCCACCTTGTCCCTGGCGAACGCGACCTTCCAGATCAGGTAGGGACGGTTGGAAAGATCGAGCGCACAGCGCGTCAGCGCCTCGTCCATCGGGATGTAGGCGACCCCAAACCGGCGCACGCCCTTGTAGCCGTCGAGCGCCTGACGCACCGCCTGGCCCAGCACGATGCCGGTGTCTTCCACGGTGTGGTGCATGTCGATGTGCAAGTCGCCTCGGGTTTCGATCTGCAGATCGACGCCCGCGTGGCGCGCGAACCCCTCCAGCATGTGGTCGAAGAACCCTATGCCCGTGACGACCGTGGAAGCGCCGGTCCCGTCGAGGTCCACGTGGACGCGGATCTGCGTTTCCTTGGTCTCCCGCGTGACCTCGGCGGTTCGGTGCACGCTGATCTGCGATCCGTCGGCCATGGTTGCCTCCCTGGACGCGGCCTAGATCAGCCTGGCGGCTTTGGCCAGGGCCTTCAGCGGCGTCAGCGGGCGCGGGCCGTAGTGGGCGATCACCTCCGCCGCCGCCAGGGCGCCGAGACGCCCGCACGCCTGCGGATCGAGCGAGCGGGCGAGGCCGTAGAGCACGCCGGCTGCGTACTGGTCGCCGGCGCCGGTGGTATCCACCACCTTGGCCACAGCTGCGGCCTCGATCTGCGTCGTCTCGCCACCGACCAGGATGACCGACCCCTCCGCACCGCGGGTGACCACCGCCGTCTTCACCTTGGCGGCCAGCGCCTTCAGCGCGGCGTGGAAATCGGTCGTTTGGAACAGGGCCCCAACCTCCGCCTCGTTGGCGAAGACGATGTCGGTGTCGGACTCGATGAAGCTGAGCAGGGCGTCGCGGTGGCGTTCCACCACGAAGGCGTCCGACAGGGTCAGCGCCACCCGCCGGCCCTTGTCGCGGCCGATCTGCGCCGCCTTGACGAAGGCGGCCCGGGCGGCCGGCGGATCAAACAGATAGCCTTCCAGATAGATGATCTCGGCCGACGCGATCAGTTCGGGGTCGACGTCCTCGGGGCCGAGCGCATTGGCGGCGCCGAGATAGGTGCACATGGTGCGCTGGCCGTCCTCGGTGACGTTGACTAGGCACCGCCCCGTGCCCTCATGTCCGATGGACGGCGTGGGTTTGAAGTGCACGCCTATGGCGGTGATATCGTGCTGGAACACCGCGCCCAGCGCGTCGCCGGCCACCTTGCCGACATAGGCCGCACGGCCGCCAAGGCTCGCCACTCCGGCCACGGTGTTGCCCGCTGATCCGCCCGAGGCTTCGACGCCGGCCGCCATGGCCTGGTAAAGGCTGACCGCGCGCTCTGCGTCGATCAGGGCCATGGCCCCCTTGGCCAGACCCTCGCCACGCAGAAAGGCGTCGCTGGCGGGCGCGATGACGTCGACGATGGCGTTGCCTACGGCGGCGACGTCGAAGGTGGAGGGCATGCGCAGATCCGGAAACGGCAGGGCGAGATCGTGCGCGGACTTATAGTGCGGTCGGGCCGCAGGGCAACGCTTGGCCTTGCAGCGCCTCGTCAAGCGCCCGTTCTAGTGGCTCTTTCGTTTGAGGGCGATGTAGACTGCGCCCTCGCCGCCGTGGTGGGTCTCGGCCGGCGACAGGCCGGCGATGACGCCGCGCAGGCGCGGGTCGGCCAGCCACTCCGGCGCGCGCCGACGCAGCACGCCCTGGCCCAGATACCCCTTGCCGGTGATCACCAGGACAGCCCGCGCCCCGCGAGCCTGGGCGTCCAACAGGAAGGCCAGCAGGCGGGCGCGGGCTCGGTCCTGATCCAGCCCGTGCAGGTCAAGGCGCGCCTCGATCACCTCGCGACCCCGCGCGATGCGCCGCCGCCGCCCTGGCTCGATCGATTGAGGTTGGATGGCGGGCCTGGGGGAGGGGGAGCAGCTCGGCTTCGGCGCAACCTTGCCAGCCGGCGTTACGGAAAGCGGGAGGTGAGGCGAGGCTGCGGGATCAGGGTCGGGGTCGATCGAGGGCGTCAAGCGGCCAGGAGCCGCCCGCACCGTGGCCGCGACCACGGCCCATAGCCTAGCCTCCTCCGGCCGCAGCGGTCGCTTCATGCCCACTCTCCGAACCTCGCGCCGCAGCCGCACCCGCAGCGATCGGCACCAGTTTCACCAGCAGCAGGGTGTGGCGCACCCGGCCCGCTTCCATTCCGGCCGCGTCGCCGCGACCGAAGTAGAGATCCGCGCGCACATCGCCCCGGATAGCGGAGCCGGTGTCCAGCGCCATGACCAGCCGCCGGTAGGTCCGCACCGCTCCTGCAAGCGTGGGGGCCGCCGCGTCGATCCAATAGGGTTCGCCGTAGCCATGCCAGCTTGGGTCCACCGCGATGGCGCGTCCGGCGCTGAGCGGCAGGCCCGCTGCGCCCGCGGGCTCGCGCCCGTCGTCTGTGTGCAGAGTGAAGAAGACGTATCGCGGATCAAGGTCCATGATGCTTTGGGCCTGCGACCCTGCATGGGCGTGCAGCCAGCCTCGGATGCTGGTGGCGGACGCATGGTCGCCTTCCAACAAGCCCCGGCGCACCATGGCCGAGGCGATAGGCACGAACGGCCGCCCATTATCCGCAGCATAGGCCGCCTTCATGCGCCGCCCGTCCGCAAAGACCAGCGTTCCTGAGCCTTGGATCTGCAGGAAGAACAGGTCTTCCGGCCTCAGATAGCCGAGTGCGTCCGTTGCGGGCGTCAGCTCGATCCCGGCTCGGTCGGGATAGGGCCAGCTCCGGCCATCCTCGCCGACTTGGCGCGCCGCCGGCCGATGGCTAGCGTCCGCCGCCGGGTAGACGAGGTCAGCGGGGCGACCCCTAAGTGCTGCGATGTAGGCGCCTTCCGGCTGGGATCGCGCTGGATACTCTGGGGAGAAGTAGCCGGTCAGCAGCCCAGGCCCAGCCAGGATCACCGGCCGCAGGTTGGTCTCGAAGAAGGCGCGAGCGGCCAAGTCGTCCGGACGACCCATCGCTCGGGCTCGGTCGCACAGCGCCCGCATGCCCGGAGCGGAGGAGGCTACGCAACCGGCCTGGAATGCGGCGAGGGCTGCGGCATGGTCCTCTTCGGCCCAGCCCGGCAGGTTGGCCATCGAGGAGACGCCGTCGCCCGCCGCGACCACCGGCGCCCGCGGCGCAGGTCTGGCCTGCGGAGCATAGGCGGGTGCTTCTGAAAGCCGCGTCGGCGCACAGCCGGCGAGCGCCGACGCGGCGAGCAGGCCTGCGGCGAGGGCGGCTACGAGCCGTCCGGGCCGGAGCCCCATCAGGCCTCCGCCGCCTCCACACGCGCCAGAGTCCAGTTAGGATCGCGGCTGGTGACCAGCCGTTCGAAGGTCCAGAACTCGGCTGTGCGACGATCGTCCACCGCCTCGCCCGCGGCGTCCTTGGTGCGCGAGCGAAGCTCAGACAGGAAGCGCACCCGTACACGAGCGGTCTCGCCGTTGACCGAAGCGTCGTCGAGATCGGCGCGGGTGGGCTGAAGGAATTCCACCTGCTCGGTCCGGGACGCCGCCTCGCGCTGCGCCAAGCCACGCTCGAAGGCGCCGAACACCACGCTGGAGGTGAGGCCCTGGAGCACGCCACGATCGCCGGCGGCGTACGCCTTGACGATCTGTTCATAGGCGCTGCGGGCGCCCGCAAGGAAGCGCTGGGGATCGAAACTGGGGTCGCGGGCCTTCAGGGACCCCACGCCAGAGGGCTGTGCAGCAGCCGGGGTGTCCGCCGGCTGCGTAAGCGCGCGCGGGTTCAGCAGCTTGGCAGGCCCGAGCTTGGCGCCATCCTGAGGCTGGCGCCCCATGCGTCGGCCAAGCGACGAATAAAGCTGGAACAGGACCACGGCGGCGACGGCGGCGGCGAGCAGGAGTTCGACAACTTGCAAGGGACTAACCGCGAAAAGGGTCGAAGGTCACCACGACCGTTAGAGAGCATATAGGCGCTTGTGACCTCCACGTCAGGTCCGTCTGTGCACGACGTTGCAAGCCTGCGCCTCCTCGTGTTAGCGACCCCGCTCTCCGCGCGACCGCCCAGTTCCGACCTATCCCAGGACATCGACGTGACCGACATTTCGCCGCCGAGCCCGAACATGATGGACGCCGGTCCCCAGGGGCCGATGATCCGCATCATGGCGCAGTTTACGCGCGACTTGTCTTTCGAAAATCCCAACGCGCCAGAATCCCTCCGCCAGGGCGTGGAGCCTCCCGCCATCGACCTGGGTGTCGAGATGAACGCCAAGGGACGCCCGGACGGCCTCTACGAGGTGGACCTGAAGCTCACGGCCAAGGCGACCCGCGGCGCAGAGACGGTGTTCCAGATCGAGTTGGTCTACGGCGGCCTTTTCGAGTTGCAGGGCTTCCCCGAGGACCAGCTGGAGCTCGTATTGTTGATCGAATGCCCGCGTTTCCTGTTCCCGTACGCCAGGCGGATCATCTCGGACATGACGGCGGAAGGCGGCTACCCGCCGTTCCACCTGGAGCCCATCGACTTCGCCGCCGTCTACGCCGCCCAGCGCGCGCAGGGTGGGGGACCCGCCATCGGCAACGCCTGACCTCCCGGGAGCGGCGGGTCAGAGGTTTCCCTGCTCCTCCAGCGGCGGCTCGTCGTCTGGACCGTAGTACAGGGCGGCGCAGTCGGCGCGCAGCACGCCGCCTTCGATGACGATGTCGTCACGGTAGGCGTCGGCGATGAAGGCCATGGTGTCGGTATGGCGGTCTTCGAAGTACATGGGGTGGACGTCCTCGCGCCCGGCGCCGAACACCACCCGCCCGACCTTGGACCAGATGGAGGCCATGGTGCACATGCCGCAGGGCTGCAGCGTGCTGTAGAGGACGGCGCCCCGCAGTTCCGGATCGTGCAACACAGCGCCGGCGGCGCGGATGGCGGTGATCTCGGCGTGAGCGGTGGCGTCGAAATCGTCGGCCACCCGGTTGCGCTCGCCCACCAGCACGCGGCCGTCCTTTACGATCACGCAGCCGATAGGGCTGAGGCTGGGGTCACGGCCGTTCACGGTGGCGACGCGAATCGCTTCGCGCATGAAGTGCTGATCCAGGCTGTCCGACATTCGGCTCGGTCCTCGCCCCGACGTGGGGAGCGGCAAACCGGCCGAGGCTTAAGGGTGTTCCGCCATCTCCGCGACGATGGCCAGGGCGGCGGCGCGGGGGTCAGGCGCAGCGGTGATCGGCCGGCCGCAGACGAGGTGGGTGGCGCCGTCCGCCAGCGCCTGGGTCGGCGACGCGGCGCGAGCCTGGTCGTTCCTGGCGGCGCCGGCCGGCCGTATACCGGGCGTCACCACCAGGAAGTCGGGCCGGCCGGTCTCCTCGGCGATGCGCCGCGCCAGCGACGCAACCTGCGGGCTGGCCACTACCCCGTCCACGCCGCTCTCCTGCGCCTGGCGGATGCGGCGCTCCACCAGCTCGTGCAGGGCTAAGCCGTAACCCACCGCGGTGAGGTCTTGCTGGGAGAGGCTGGTGAGTACGGTGACGCCCAGGATCTTCACCCTTGTCTCGCCACCTCGTCCCTGCACCGCCGCCGCCATCACCTGGGGCTCGGCGTGGACGGTTAGCAGGTCACAGGCGCCGCTCGCCGCGATCGCCGCAGTGGCCCGACGCACGGTCTCGCCGATATCGTGCAGCTTCCAGTCGAGGAAGACCTGCCGCCCATCGGCCTTCAACTGCCGCGCCAGCCCCATGCCGTCGCCGGCCAGCAGCTCCAGCCCGATCTTGTAGAAGCAAACCGCATCGCCGATCGTCTGCACCATGGCCTCGGCCTGCGCTCTGTCCGGCAGGTCCAGAGGACAGATCAGGCGCGGGTCCGCAGCGACACTCATGTTCGGCTCCAGGGCGGGTTGGGGCGAGACTTGCGCGACGAGCTATGCTGCAAAGGTTGCGCGCCGGGAAGCTCGTGGGACAGCCGGCGCCGAGGATAAGGGGAGGGCGGCCGGTGAACGCATGGGAGTTCGGCGTCAACGTCTTCATCGCGCTGTTCGCGCTGATCGATCCCGTCGGCATGGTGCCCCTGTTCGCCGCCGCCACAGCCGGCGCGCCCGCCGCGGCGCAACGGCGGATCGCGCTCTATGTGGCGCTGTTCACGTTCGCCTTCATGTCGGTGTTCTTTCTCACGGGCACGGCCATGCTCAAGTTCTTCGGCATCTCCATGCCGGCTTTCCGCATAGCGGGTGGACTTATGCTGCTGCTGATGGGGCTGAACATGGCCCGGGACGACTTCTCCACCATGTTCGCCGAAGTGGCGCAGGAGGCGGGAGACGGCCTCGATACCCGGGCCTATGCGCGCCGCCGGTTCGAGGACCTGATCGTGCCGTTCGGCATGCCGCTGCTGGTCGGTCCGGGCGCGATCTCGGCCGCTGTGATCTACGCGGCGGAGGCGCGTCCCCTGGGGTGGGCCGGCTACGGAGCGGGGCTCGGCGGCATCTTCGCGGTGTCGGCGGTGACGTGTCTGGTCTTCGTGGCCAGCCGCTTGGTGTCGCGGGCGCTCGGCAAGATCGGCATGACCATCGTGGTGCGCGTGCTGGGCCTGATCCTGACGGCGATGGCGGTCCAGTTCATCATCGTGGGGCTTGCCGGCGCCACCCACGACTTCGTCAGCATCTCGGCCGCCCAGCCCTATCCAGTGCGGCACAGATAGGCGGCTGGTCGGGGGTCACGCTTGACCCCAGCGTCTTGCGCCGCCAAGCGGAGGGCATGGATGCGCCCTCCTGCCGGCTCTATCTCATCACGCCGCCCGCGCTTCCGGACCTGGACGGCTTCGCCGCCCTGCTGGACCAAGCCCTGGACGCCGGCGACGTGGCCGCCCTGCAAATCCGGCTGAAGGACGCCGACGATGCGACAGTCGCCCGCGCGGTGGAGGCGCTGGCTCCGCCGGCCCAGGCCCGGGGCGTCGCGGTGGTCCTGAACGACCGGCCGGACCTCGCCGCGCGTCTCGGCTGCGACGGCGTGCACGTGGGCCAGGAAGACGCGTCCTGCGCCGACGCCCGGCGGGCCATGGGCAAGGGCGCCATGGTCGGCGTCACCTGCCACGACAGCCTCCACCTGGCCATGGAGGCGGCGGAGGCGGGAGCGGACTACGTAGCCTTCGGCGCCTTCTTCGAGACCGACACCAAGGCGGCCCGGACCCGCGCCGATCCCGAGCTCCTGACCATCTGGCAGGAGACCATG
>CAXTRP010000014.1:18020-19348 GCA_964246615.1 uncultured Caulobacteraceae bacterium
CTTGGTGCAGGCCGGCGCCGACTTCCTGGCGGTGAGCGCAGGCGTGTGGCGCCATCCGCTCGGCCCCGCTCAAGCCGTCTGCGCCTTCAACGCGGCCATGGCGGCGGGCGTGGCGAAGCGGTAAGACTGGCGCCATGCCACACCGTGTTCGCCCGTCCTATCCCCGCCGCAGGGGGCCGTTCGCCTCCCTCATCCAAGCCTGACGCCGGCCTAAGCCGCACCGCGTCCCGATGCTCTATATCCAGCGTTACCTTTTTCGTGAGCTGCTGATCCCTACCCTCGCGGCTACCGCGGCGCTCGGCGGGGTGGCGGTGCTGAGCCAGAGCCTGCAACTGCTCACCGTGGTGGTGACCCAGCGTCAGGACGCCTGGCTGTTCATCAAGCTCGTGCTGCTGACCATGCCCGGGCTGATCGGGTTCGTGCTGCCGATCACCGCCTTTGTGGCGACCCTGTTCACCGTCAACAAGCTGCACACCGAGCAGGAGATCGTGGTCTGCTTCGCCGGCGGCATGAGCCGGTGGCAGGTGGCGAGCCCGGCTCTGCGCCTGTCGGCCTGGGCCGCCATGCTGATGCTGGCGATCAGCCTGTGGGTTTCGCCCACCTGCAACCGCATCTTCCGGGAGGAGCTGTTCAAGGCCCGCACCGATCTCGTCGGCAGCCTGGTCAAGGAGGGCCAATTCAGCGAGAGCCCCGGCGGGCTCACCGTCTACGCCCAGCGGGTAGACGCGGAGAACCGGCTGCACAATCTGTTCATCCACCAGCTGCGCGCCGACCGCAGTTCGGCCACCTACGATGCGCGCACGGGTGTGATCGTCAAGCGCAACGGCGCGCCGGTGCTGGTGATGCGCGATGGCTCCAACGAGCAGTTCACCGCCACGGGCGTGCTGAACTACCTGCGCTTCGACGAGTACACCCTGGACCTGACCCCCTACACCGACACCGCCGACGTGCTCGCCTACAAGCCGTCGGACATGTACCTGCACGAGCTGGTCTTTCCCGACCCGCGCGCGAACCTGAACAAGCCGTTGCGCAAGAAGATGTCGGCGGAGTGGAACTCAAGGCTGACAGCGCCGATGTACATCCCGCTGTTTGTCATGTTCGCGCTCATCGCGGTGCTGGGGGGTGCGTTCAGCCGTCTGGGTTATGCGCGCAGGATCGGGATCGCCGCGTTGCTGGCGCTGGTGGTGCGGCTGCTAGGCGTCACCGTCCAGGCGCTCTGCGAGAGCACGCCCTCCCTGGACGTGCTTCAGTGGGTCGTGCCCCTCGTCCCCGGCTACTTCGCCGCCCGCATGCTGTTTCGCGCCCGCCGCACCGAGAGCGGGAGCGGG
>CAXTRP010000015.1:0-1681 GCA_964246615.1 uncultured Caulobacteraceae bacterium
AGAGAACCCCAGGTACCCGCCCATCCGGCCCGGATAGGTGGAAACCCCGTCAATCTGGTCCAGCGTCAATCCCGCCTCGTCGAGCGCTTCCCTGACGGCGTCTACGGTAAGCAGCAACGGATGGCGGGTCAGCCGGCGCCCGACCTTCGACATGCCGATGCCGGTGACATAGGCTTCCGCGGACGCCATCTCAGACCACCTTCTCGAACAGGGGCAGATAGACGTCGTCCTGCTGTTCGAACACGACCTGCACCTTGTCGCCGATCCGGACCTCCTCGGCCGGGCAGCCGACGATGTTGGAGGTCAGAAAGACGTCGCCGGCCCCATCCACGGCGACACGAGCGATGACATACGGCGTCTCCAGATCCGGCCGCCACTTCTGATAGTTCACCGTATAGGTGTCCACCGTGCCGGTTCCCGCCACCACCTGCGGCTCCAGCCGGTCCGACAGGCACGCGTGGCAGACCGGATACGGCGGGTGGATGAAGGTGGCGCAGTCCTGGCACTGCAGCAGCCGCAGCTTGCCGTCCGCACCGCTCTGCCAGAAGAACCGATTGTCCGGGGTGAGACGCGGCAGCACCCTCTTCGCCATTGCTTCATTCCCGACCTGGCCAACGGCTATCGTCATGCATCCGTCTGAGCTTCATCCCATCCGATGCTCAGACCGGAGGTGGGCGCTTGCAAGCCGCGGGAGCACGTATATCGCGGGCGTGATGCTGGCCTGGAGGCCCTGCCATCGCGGCCTCAGGTCCCCACATCCATCGCAACGTACGTGGCTCGATCATGGGCCTCAACGATCGCCCGAGCGATGCGCGGCGGCTTGCCCACAAGGGGTCGAGCTGAGACTATCGGTTGCGGCGTAGCCTGGGAGCAGGACGATTAATCAGCCGATCAACAATCTCTCGGCGATCGAACCCGACTCCCTTTCGCCCGAAGACCTTATCATCCCTCCGGAAGCCTACATTTCGCGCGAGTACGCCGAGCGCGAATACGATCAGCTATGGAGCAAGGTCTGGCAGGCGGCTTGTCGTGTCGAGGAAATCCCCAAGGTGGGAGATTTCGTCACCTACGATATTCTCGATCAATCGATCATCGTCGTCCGCAGCAATGAGGACACGATCAGCGCCTATCACAATGTTTGTCCCCATCGTGGACGCACGCTGACTGAGGGGTGCGGAAACGCCAAGCGCTTCGCCTGCAAGTTCCACGGCTGGAAGTGGTCGCTGGACGGAACGAATATCGACGTTCTCGATCGAAAAGACTGGGATGGCGCCCTCACTGAGGCCGACCTGCGCCTGCACACGGTCAAGGTCGACACCTTCGCCGGTTACGTCTTCATCAATCTCGACCCAGATTGCGAGCCGCTGCGGGACTATCTTGAACCGGCCGCCTCGCTACTCGACCCTTACGAGATCGAGCATATGCGTTACCGCTGGCGGCGCTGGCTGAAGATGCCCTGCAACTGGAAGGTCGCGCTGGAAGCTTTCGACGAAGGTTATCACGTCGCCGCCACCCACACACAGCTGCTGGACCATGCCGACGACTACACTTGGTCGAACGCCTGGGGAAAGCATGGCAACTTCGGCTATTATCTCCCGCCGGACTCCCGCTTCGCCGGCGAGGGATCGCCTCGTGTCCACGACCAGCCGCGTAAGGACATCACCAGATCGCTGGCGGACAG
>CAXTRP010000015.1:1691-18205 GCA_964246615.1 uncultured Caulobacteraceae bacterium
GCTTCACCAATCTGAAACGTGACGTAGACGCCTTCCTCTCGGACTCAATGGTCGCCGCGGCCAAGCGCGTCCATGAGGAGATGCCTCCGGAGACGTCCGCCATGGACGCCTTTATCCAGATGAACACCTGGATGATGGAGATCGACGCAGCCGCCGGCGTGTCGCCGCCGACGATCTCGGCCGAGCACTACTTGATGGCAGGCATGGATTGGCACGTGTTTCCGAACATCGTGATCCTTCAGGCGCCGACCTTCGTGCTCGGCTACCGCGCCCGGCCGGATGGAAACGATCCAAATAGCTGCATTTTCGAGGTTTATACACTCGACCGCTTCGCCGAGGGTCAGGAACCCAAAAACGTGAAGAACGAATATGTTCCTGAGCATGCCAATTGGCCGCTGATACTGCAGCAGGACTTCCAGAACATGGCGCAGGTGCAGCGTGGGCTGCATTCCAAGGCGTTCCGCGGTTGCCGGCCCAACCCGAAGCAGGAGCGCTCACCCGCCAACTTTCACCGGACGCTACGCCGCTACATGGCGAAGTAGAAGTCGCCTCCGGCGCCATGTAGCGATACCTTACGCGCTCCTCCGTCGAAGCGGGAGCGCCATGAGAGCATCGGCTCCCAACCGATCCAGGTTCTGTCGCGATCTGGCTTCGACATAGGGTGGGTGCTGGAGCACGCCCGGCCATCCAAGCTGGACGTCTCTCCGTTAGAAGCTAGGCGCCACGATGGCGGAGAGGGTGTCTGTCGAACCTCCATCCGCAAGCGTCCGCGAGCGACTTGGAAGGTAATTTAGAACAGTAACTTACCTGATTCCTCATCACTGGAACGTTCGCAGTGGTCCGCCCTTGTTCCCCTCTAATCAGGTGATATGAAGGGAACAAAACAGGGAACGGGCGGATGCCGAAGCTGCTTTCAAACGAGCTTACGGCGGTTGCCGTAAAGCATGCCAGGCCGGGCCGCTACGGTGATGGCGGTGGTTTGTTCCTCTTGGTCAAAGACACGGGACGGCGTTCCTGGCTGTTCCGTTACAAGGCCGGTGCTCGTGTGCGCGACATGGGATTGGGTTCGGCGGCCGGCGCGGGCCACGTCACCCTCGCCGAGGCACGTGAGAAAGCTGCGGCAGCGCTGAAGGTTGTGCGGTCAGGCGGTGACCCCCTCACAGAACGCGCCGAGAAGGCTGCACAGGCCCTTGCGGCCGTAGAGGCTTGCAAGGTGGCGAGGCTGACGTTCAAGGCCGTTGCGGCAGTTTACATCGCCGCGAATGAGGCGGGCTGGCGAAGTCTTAAACATCGCGCTCAGTGGACATCCACACTGACCACCTACGCCTACCCTCACATGGGCGATCTTCCTGTAGCCGAGGTCAGCACTGCCCACGTTATGGCCGTCCTTCAGCCGATCTGGCATGGGAAGCCGGAGACAGCGAGTCGCCTTCGCGGCAGGATCGAGACGGTGCTCGACTATGCTCGCGCCCGAGAGTGGCGCACCGGCGAAAATCCGGCGCGCTGGCGTGGCCATGTAGCCAACATGCTGCCTAGTCGTGAAAAGGTGGCGAGAGTGCAGCACCACGCCGCCCTTCCGTGGCGGTCCGCGGGGGCCTTCATGGCTGACCTTCGCAATCGCGAGGCTATGGCGGCGCGCGCGCTAGAGTTTACGATCCTGACCGCCGCTCGAACCGGCGAGGTGATCGGAGCGCGGTGGTTGGAGGTGGACCTGCAAACTGGCGTGTGGACCGTGCCAGCCGGTCGCATGAAGGCAGGGCGCGAACACCGTGTGCCGCTGTCTGCTGCCGCAAAAGCGGTGGTGAGCGAATTGGCCAAGCTCCAGCCAAATGTTTATACCCACGGAGAGGCCTACATCTTCCAAGGCGCGCGTAGCGGTCAGCACTTGTCCCAGATGGCCATGCTCATGCTGCTGAGGCGGATGGGCCGCGGTGACCTAACAGCTCATGGGTTCAGGTCCACGTTCCGTGATTGGTGCGCCGAGGCGACGGACTACCCTCATGAAATGGCGGAGATCGCTCTAGCCCACACCGTAGCGGACAAGGTGGAGGCGGCTTACCGGCGGGGCGACATGATCGAGAAGCGGCGCGGGCTAATGGATGACTGGGCTGCGTTTTGCGATCACAAGCTGGAACACGGCGTGCCATGACGTCCGGTGTTCAGGGCGACTTCCAACCATACCGCCACATCGACGATGCCGAATCCTCGGATGGAAGGCGCGGGTTGATTATCTCCGCGGGCGCGCCCCCTCCCATCGAGCTAAGAAAGCTTATGGCGGCTGGGACCATGATCTCTCAGGAACATATTAGGCTACTTAGAGCGCCGATGAAGCTTGGCGACATTGCCGATCTTGATGAACAGCTCGAGTTTGCATTGAATTTGATGCGGGTCACAAAACATGCGTCTGAGGCCGCTCCTCTCGTCTACCGTGATGCACACGAACAAACCGCACAGGCCATCCTGACGATCATCGGTAATCTTCCGATCGTCATTGAACGGCTACAGTTGGCGCTCGCTTACCCACAAACTCGATCATCTGCTGCCCAGCTCATACGCCGTACCGAGTTGGTAAACAAATGCCGTACCCTGCAGGCCGCAGCTGTGTCAGCCCAGAGCAGCATAAGCGTTGAGCCAAAATCACGCAGGCCGGCATGGCACAGCGACGTCTTTTGGTTGATATACATCATCAACCTAGCTGCCTTTGAGAAGGGCAAAATACTTAGTTATACTAAGGCATCTAGCCCTGCTGTAGAGTTCCTTCGGCAAGCGATGGCCTTGACTGGTCAACATGTGGGTGCCGACGCGATTGGGAAAGCGTACAGCCGATACAAAGCTGGCCCAATCGCTGATGTGAGTGTCGAAATCCAAGGGTAGGACATCGCTCTCCCTACTTGTCCCACTCATCCCGGGTCTAAAGCCGTCAGGTTCCATCGTCCGTGCGGACGTGGAGAGACACATGGCTGTTCCCCTGATCAAACATATAGAGGCTGGAGCAAGTAGCCTGCCGAGGTACGCACCTATTCCGAAGGCTTGCCAAATTACCGGCCTTGGGCGCTCGACAATCTACAAGCTTGCTGGTGAGGGCACACTTCGCCTCATTAAGGCGGGCGGGCGAACGCTTGTCGATTTAGATCATGCCTTGGCCTGGATGGAGACGCTGCCAACTGCGGCGATCAGCCATTCGGGCAAGGCCTGACGAATTATGGGCGGCGGTCCGATTGGAAAGAGACCCGCGCAAAGGACTCAACCCCGAGCGCATGCAAATGCATGACCATAAGCAATGGGTGCCGTGGAAAGCCGTTTCAAGCGTAAAGCGGCCTGGTAAGATTGAGAAGTTGCCGCTTGACTGGCGCACTGGGCTTCCATCAAATGCTCAAGACCCTGATATCTGGACTGACTATGGCACTGCCTATGCCAGCGGCGGGCAGGAACCGGGCTTTGTATTTACTCACGATGATCCCTACTGGTTTCTTGATGTCGACGGTTGCATTGCTTCCGACGGAAGCTGGTCAGCGTTAGCTCAGGAGATAGACGCTCGACTTCCTGGCGCTGCCCGCGAGGTCTCGTATAGCGGCACAGGGCTGCATTATTACGGGCGCTACTCGGGTTTTGAGCCTGCGCATCGCTGTCGTAACCAGTCGCTCGCTATAGAGCTTTATACATCAGGTCGCTTCGCGGCGATGACCGGTCGTGATGCCAGCGGCGAAGCCGACACTGACTTTACCGACGCGCTTGCCTCAATCATAGCTGACTGGTTCCCGGCAACCCCCGAGGCCAAACCTCATGAATGGACGGATGGTCCTTGCGGTGAATGGGTCGGCCCCTGAGATGACGAGGAGCTAGTCCGCCGCATGCTAGCGGCTGCAGCACGGACACCTCAGGGTGCGTTCGGCACGGGAATGAGCTTTGTCAGCCTGTGGGCTGGCGACGTTGAGGAGACCCGGCGGAGCGAGGCCGACCAATCGCTTGCCAACCGTCTAGCTTTCTGGACGGGTCGCGACTGTGATCGCATTGAACGTCTCATGCGATCCAGCAATCTCACGCGCGAGAAGTGGGATACACACAGTTCCTACTTACGTAATACCATTCTCAAAGCATGCGGTTGGTCAACTTCTGTCTTAAGTGATCAGCGCCCAGATGAAGTATTGGATTTAACGGTCCAACCAAAGGTCCGCTTTGTCAGTGTGCCAGAGTGTGCGACCGCCGAGCTTCGAGGCTATGTCATGAAGGGCTTGATCGCACCGGGGGATGTCGGCTGTCTCTTCGGCGCTCCCGGCACCGGCAAGTCGCTGATCGCACCTTACCTCGGCTTTATGGTTGCGCACGGCACTCGGGCCTTTGGCATGCGGACGAAGCAGGGGCCAGTGTTCTACGTTGCAGCGGAGGACTCCAAAGGCATGCGTGGCCGGGTAAATGCGTTATCGAAGGAGCACGGTCGGCCTGAGGGATTCTATCTGGTTGAAGGCATCTCCAATCTTTTGACTGAGCGCAGCAGCGACTTGGCAATCTTGCTTGATCGAGCTCTTGTGGAGCGTCCAGCGCTGATAATTCTCGACACGCTTGCGATGTGCTTCCCTGGTTTAGAGGAGAATACGGCGGAGGGGATGGGACGGGTTGTGTCAGTCGCCCGTCGGCTGGCGGAGGACGGAGCTGCAGTCCTACTGGTCCATCACGACACAAAGGCAGAAGGCGGGACGCCTAGGGGGTCCAGCGCCCTCAATGGAGCGCTTGACGTTGCCGTCAGGTTGAAGGGTCGAGACACAGGGGGGATCACTCGGGCTGAGTTGACGAAAAACCGGAACGGGTCGTGTGATGTAAAGATCGCCTTTCAGGTGGTCACTAAGGGGCTGGGTATCGATGACGATGGTGACCCAGTAACGACCGCAATCGCTCATCCCGTGGACGCAAGTGGGCAGACACCCGAACCGGTCCTTACAGCGGCTGAATTCGGAGCGATCAACATCCTCGCCTCGCTACAATCGCTTAAACACCCCATATCTGAGACGGCCTGGCGAGCCGCTGGTTTGGACTCCCGGGTTGTCTCCAAGTCGGAAAAGCTTGATAGCCGTCGAACTGCCACGATGCGTGCCATCAAGACGCTACAGGAAAAGCAGCGCGTGCTAATCATTGACGGCACGGTTAACCTAGTGTCGACGGGGGTCGTTCCACAGGAGAACTGGAACTAGCCGGGTCTGACAGACACGACATTGTCGGACATTGTCGGTTATGCCGGCCCGACAGACAAGGACATATCCATTAAGGATATGTCCGGTGTCAGGGAGCTAACTAGCTTGTCGCTCCATTACGCACGGTCTGCCATATTTTAGACAATCGAGCACTGTGATATGCTTAGGCAAGCGATTCCGGTGAATATGGTGTTTGATGGGCGGCATGAACTCGGGGCGGCGTCGCACGCGTAGAGTCGGCGACGCCGAGTCGTTCCCTAGGCTCGACATCAAAGAGCTGAAGCGACGCGGTGCCATCGTGAGGGGATCGGCGACATACCAAGTGTTTAGCTGGTCAAAGCCGTTTACGGGAGAACACGTTGGGCAATGCCTCGTGACCACCGATCTCCGAAATGAAGCAGCCCCGCGCATCGTGATCACGTCTCCCGCGGTCGGGTCAGCTTCCCAGACAGTCGTTATCGCCGCGGAGCCAATGCGATATGGTGGCGAGCGGTTCTATTTCGTGTGCCCAGTGCTGAGTTTACGGTGCGAAGTGCTTATAAACGTCTCAGGCATATTCGCATCAAGGCAGGCGTCGCGGGTCAGCTATCGATCTAGCAATGCGGGGGAGATGGCTCGTCTTTCATCAGCGGTAGCGATGCTCCATAAGAGGCTTGAAGCACCCGACGGTGGGCGTAAGCCGCGCGGCGAACACAAACGCGCATTGCAGAAGCGGTTGCTCCAAGTGGAGGAGGCCAGAGACAGGGCCGTTGAAACCCGCTTCGCGCCTTATTTGGCTCTACGTCAGCGTTTGGCGGCGGAACTCAGAGAATTGGAAACATCAGGACTGGAGAGCGTGTGGCCCTGGTCGCAATCATGAAAGCGAACCGATAAAGGGGCCGTCAAGCGATGGCCTAAGGCAATAAGACCCACACGATGCGCTCGCCGTAAAGCCTTCCAGAGCAGCGCCGGCCATGACACCGCCGCTCAGCCTCTACATGCAGCGTGACATGCCACGTCATCTGCGGCATGGTCGATTGTCGATTATGGTTTGGTCACCGGAAATCGATGCGCAGTCGCGCGAGAGCACAGGCCCCCTTGTCGGGTGGCCTGCGAAATACAACACCCTTGGGGAATACGCGGGACGCGTTATCCCTGTGCTCACGCGTGACCAACCGCCCGGCTTCCGGCCGGGCTTGGGACGGTGGGATTGATGCTTCGGCGACTGCTGCTCGCGTCCGGCTTGGCTTCCGCCTTCATTATCGCGACGATTATTTTTGCGGGTCTAACGGTCGGACGCTACTCGGGAAGGCCGTCTGCTCCGTCACAGAGTAGCAGTGTGGAAGCTGCCTCCCCGGCCCATGCGAATACAGCTCAGGTCGAGCTGAATGACGCAGTGGCGGCCGCTGAAAATGATCCGCCAGCTACTAAGCACGCTGGCGACGAGGTACTTCTTGCTTTGGAACATAAGGGGGATAGCTTCCCGCTCGACATGTCTTACGGGAGTGGCCCAGCTGAGTTCGCGGCGGGGCAAGATGCTGAAGCTGAGGCCGATCGAATTAGTTCTGCAAACGCTCGGCCAGACGGTAGTGACTCTGAAGACGGGATAACCCGCAACTTTCGAGCACAAGCGTACGACGCACGTTTTGCGGGTCGTTTGGAGGTCACTGCAGATGCAATATCCGCTGCCTTGAGTGAAGAGCCAGGAGCATGGCAGATGAAGGCCAACTTTCTGGATAGCGGAATTACTAAGATTTATGTGGCTGGTGGTCCCAGTTGCGTGGAGCTTTCCGATGCAATGGCAAGCGGCAAGCTTCTTGGATGTTCATCAATCGACTCTTTAGCAAAAAACAAAATATGGTCTGCTTTTCAGACATGGAAGAATTTACGCTCCGGCTGAGACTTATATAGCGAGGGAAATAAAGAAATGAAACTTAGAATGTGGTTAGTATTTATTATGGCAGACATCTGATCTTTCGGCGCACGCAGTGATCACCTTCGAGCCAATTACAGCGCCATAGCAGCCGTGCAGGTCTGAAAAGACTGGGTCACCGCTTCTAGCAGCCACCAAATGGCCCATCAGCACCTAGCCAAATAGTAGGCAGAGCTATCGCGCCGAAAAAGCGTAGGGCGTTAGGTTGCAAGGCTCGCCAAAGCTAGGTTGCACATAACCCCATACGGACGTATGGTCTTTATATAAAGCGGGGGCGGGATCATGCGGCAGGTCGTTTCATACATCCGGGTGAGCACGGAGAAGCAAGGCCGGAGCGGCTTGGGCGTGGAAGCGC
Organism: uncultured Caulobacteraceae bacterium; assembly: GCA_964246615.1. Lineage (GTDB taxonomy): Bacteria > Pseudomonadota > Alphaproteobacteria > Caulobacterales > Caulobacteraceae > CAHJWH01. The sequence goes on from CAXTRP010000015.1 coordinate 9,145, forward strand.
AGCGGGCCGCCATCGCCAGCTTCGTCGCGGCGAACGGGTGCGATCTGGTAGGCGAGCACGTAGAGGTCGAGACCGGCAAGGGCTCGGATGCGCTGGAGCGCCGGCCAGAGTTAGGTCGGGCGTTGGCGATGGCTCGTAAGGCTAAAGGTGCGGTGGTGGTGGCCAAGCTAGACCGCCTCAGCCGCGACGTTCATTTCGTCTCTGGTCTTATGGCCCACCGCGTACCTTTCATCGTGGCAGAGCTGGGTGCGGACGCCGACCCTTTCATGCTGCACATCTACGCGGCGCTGGCGGAGAAGGAGCGGAACCTGATCGCGGAGCGAACGCGGGCGGCGTTGGCGGCGAAGAAGGCGGGCGGCACGGTGCTGGGGAACCGGACCAATCTGGTGGAAGCGTCGGCCAAGGGCGCGGCGGCAAATCGAACGGGTGCGGATGCCTTCGCGGCCAACGTGCTGCCGGTGGTGCAACAGATACAGGCGAGCGGGGTAACGACGCACCGGAGCTTGGCGGAGGCGCTGAATGCCCGGGGGGTACGGACGGCGCGGGGTGGGGAGTGGCACGCAACGACGGTGCGCAACCTACTAGGGCGTAGCAGCATAGCTTAGCTCGGCACACACCCGCAAAAGTGCGGCATTAGGTAGCAAATGGGACAAGCGCACGGATGGGGCACGGCCTCTTTCGGAAGTAACTTCCGGCCATGGAGCGCCCCAACACGATGGCCGCTAAGCGGGCCGAGCTGGTGAAGGTCCGCAAGGGCCTGGAGAGCGACCTACGTGCGGTCACCAGCGATATGGACCACCTAGACGCCGCGATTCGCCTGTTCGACCCGGCGACCACGCCAGAGGCGCGCAAGCGCTACGCCAAGAAGCATTGGGCGAAGAAGGGCCACCTCAAGCGTTTCGTGCTGACCAGCCCAAGGCGGCGACCGCGCCGATCACGTCGCGCGATCACAGAGGCGTGGATTGCCTCGCGGGGACTGCGCACCGACGTTGCCACGTTCGTGCTGCTACGGAAGCGAGTGGGACGTGCCTGACGACCTTGCGCGCCAACGGCACCGCACAAGGCACTTTCATACCGGGGGACTACAAAGGATGGGCGCTAGGGAAAACGACGACGTTCATCCTTTGGAACCCTAACGACGTCAGGGCAGTAGGAGATGGCCTGGGTTGCCCGGCGAACAAACAGCCCGTACAGGTGGTTTAAGGCCGTCTTAAACCGGGTTGTGCAGGGGTAAGATCGGGCGAATGAAAACCTGAGAAAAGTGATGACCGAAGAAGCCAAACAGGGTTCCTTGACGGACCGGCTTCGCGAGGCGGTCGATCACGGGGTACCACAATTCTACGCAAACTCGTACACAAGCAGTCTTGGAACGGGTGACGTCACACTCCTCTTAGAACGCAACTTTGAGGCTATCGCCCTGCTGAACATGTCTTACACTACAGCCAAATCACTCTCGATTTCGCTAGGGCTCCTCGTGTCCCAAATTGAGGAGAGAGCAGGACGAGAGATAATGACGAGTAGCGATATCGACAAGCTATTTGCAGGTGAATGGGAGCAAGACACATGATGCTGTCCTCGGCTCTTTACAGGCCAAGCACAATCGAAAAGCTGGGAAAGTTCTCGTCCTTAGCTCAGGGATGGAAGTACGGGCGAGGCGGACCAATATCAGCCGATGTAATCTCTTTAACGAGAAAAATTTATAAGGCGCTGTTTAGCGTGGGATTTTATAGGACTGACGCTTTCGCGGGCTCCGCCGGGGAGGTCCTTCTGACGGCTTACCATCGCGATCACTACGTGGCCGTGACCGTTGAACCGGGCGGCTCAATTTCGTTTATTCACGAACTCGGCAGGGTTGAATGCTGTTCGGATGACAATATAAGCATGGAAACGATCCGAGCGCATATTCGAAGAGTGGCTAAGGAAATATGGGGTACGTCCGGCTCGTCCACCCGGACGATTTCGACCACATCAGAGGTGAGTTCAACGACCTCGCATTTAAGAATTCCTCTGGCGGTGGAGGGATGTCGGTATTTCATCAGGGCTGTAGCTCTGACGAGACAGGCTCCGACTGCGCCCACGCCAGAAAGTGGTATCCTAACTTAACGGGGGAGCCACCTGTCTTCTGTATTATAGAAGACGTAGATCTTCCCTTGTCGTGTGAGGTGGTACTCACTCCCGAGGAACCCGATCCTTGCCATCGAGACGTCCGCGGATTCGGCAACAAGGCGGTTAAAAAGCATTTTCGCGATTGGCGGCATTGGTCAAAATTTATGACGTGCGACGGTGAGCAGGTGCGCCCCCTCAGTGAGGCCGATCTGCAATTATTCAATCCGGGCGGCCCTAAGCCAGACGTGCCGCCCGCTGCCAACAGCCCTTCCTAACTCGCAAGACAGGATGGCCAAGCGTAAGGCTGATTACCTCCAGGTAATGTTCTCCGTTGGAGACCCGGTTGTTCTCCCTCCAGGCGATTTCGTTTGCGTAGGCGTTCACGTAGGGGCTCGCGATGTGGTGGAAGGTGCCGATCTCAGCGGGGCGCATCCGGCTTGAGAAGCTCTCAGCCATGTTGGTGCAGGCCCTCGGCGCGCCTCTCGCTTCGACCGCTCATGCCGCAGGCGAGAGATGGCCTAGCGACAAACGGACGAGGGAAGAGGGAACGATGCAGGGATCAACTGGAGCTCGTCGCTAAAAGCCCAATTAAAACAGTTAGGTGTGGCGGAGAGGGTGGGATTCGAACCCACGGTGCCCTTGCAGGCACGCCGCATTTCGAGTGCGGTGCTTTCGACCACTCAGCCACCTCTCCAGCTTGGGCCGCGCGGCGGACAGGCCGTGGTCTGCGCGGGCGACCGGCTTAGCCGCAGCCACGCCGCCTCGCAAGGGTTCGTGCGGCGCGCTGGTGCGGTAAGCGGGCGAGCCCCGGCGAAGAGTCCCGGGGGCTCGGAACGCACTTGCGGCGGGCATGGAGTTTCCCATATCGGCTGCACGCGGACGGCGACGACGCCGTCTTCGCGGCGATTGCGAGCCGGCGCTTTTCGCTCCGGCCTGAACCGCTGTAAGACCCAACTCAGGGGACGGGCGCACGCGGCGCTTTATGACGAGGCCGCCCATAACCGCCGGCCGTCCGCCGCATGAAGGAGTAGAAGACTAGATGAGCAAGATCATCGGCATCGACCTCGGCACGACCAATTCGTGCGTGGCGATCATGGACGGCAAGGCCCCCAAGGTCATCGAAAACGCAGAAGGCGTGCGGACCACACCGTCCGTCGTGGCCATCCAGGACGATGGCGAGCGGCTGGTGGGCCAACCCGCCAAGCGCCAGGCGGTGACCAACCCCGGCAACACCTTCTTCGCCATCAAGCGTTTGATCGGGCGTCAGTTCGACGATCCCATGGTGACCAAGGACAAGGGCATGGTGCCCTATGAGATCGTCAAGGGGCCGTCCGGCGACGCCTGGGTGCGCGCCCATGGCAAGGACTATTCGCCCCAGCAGATCAGCGCCTTCATCCTGCAGAAGATGAAGGAGTCGGCCGAAGCCGCGCTCGGTGAGAAGGTCGAGAAGGCCGTGATCACGGTGCCCGCGTATTTCAATGACGCCCAGCGCCAGGCGACCAAGGACGCCGGTCGCATCGCCGGGCTTGAAGTGCTGCGCATCATCAACGAGCCGACGGCCGCTGCGCTCGCCTACGGCCTGGACAAGACGGACGGCAAGAAGATCGCCGTCTACGATCTGGGCGGCGGCACGTTTGACGTGTCTGTCCTGGAAATCGGCGACGGCGTGTTCGAGGTGAAGTCCACCAACGGGGACACCTTCCTCGGCGGCGAAGACTTCGATCTGCGGGTCGTCGATTACCTGGCGGACGAGTTCAAGCGCGAGTCTTCTGTCGATCTGCGCAAGGACAAGCTGGCCCTGCAGCGCCTGCGTGAAGAGGCCGAGAAGGCCAAGAAGGAGCTGTCTACGGTTCCGCAGTACGATGTGAACCTGCCCTTCATCTCCATGAACGCCTCGGGTCCGTTGCACCTCAACATCAAGCTGACCCGCGCCAAGCTGGAAAGCCTGGTGGAGGACCTAGTGGCCAAGACCATCGGCCCCTGCCAGCAGGCGCTGAAGGACGCGGGGCTCAAGGCCGGCGACATCGACGAGGTGGTTCTGGTCGGCGGCATGACCCGCATGCCCAAGGTGCAGGAGGCGGTGAAGGCCTTCTTCGGTCGGGAGCCTCACAAGGGCGTCAACCCTGACGAGGTGGTGGCGCTTGGCGCCGCCATTCAGGCCGGCGTGCTGCAGGGCGACGTCAAGGATGTGCTGCTGCTCGACGTCACGCCGTTGACCCTGGGCATCGAGACCCTGGGCGGCGTGTTTACAAGCCTGATCGAGCGCAATACCACCATCCCCACCAAGCGCTCCCAGACCTTCTCGACGGCGGACGACAACCAGTCGGCGGTGACCATCCGGGTGTTCCAGGGCGAGCGGCCCATGGCGCACGACAACAAGATGCTGGGCCAGTTCGACCTGATGGGCATTCCGCCGTCGCCCCGCGGCATGCCCCAGATCGAGGTGACCTTCGACATCGACGCCAACGGCATCGTTAACGTGTCGGCCAAGGACAAGGCCACCAACAAGGAGCAGTCGATCCGCATCCAGGCCAATGGCGGGCTGTCCGACAGCGACATCCAGCAGATGGTGCGGGACGCTGAAAGCAACGCGGCCGACGACAAGAAGCGCAAGGAGCTGGTGGAGGCTCGAAACCACGCCGACGCCTCGATCCACCAGACCGAGAAGTCCCTGGCCGAGTTCGGCGACAAGGTTTCGGCCGAGGACAAGGGCTCTATCGAAACAGCGCTCGCCGATCTGAAGTCCGCGCGCGAGGGCGAGGACCTGGAGGCGATAACGTCCAAGACCCAGACGCTGATGCAGGCGTCGATGAAGCTGGGCGAGGCCATGTACAAGGCCCAGGCCAGCGCCAACGAGGGCGGCGTCGCTCCGAACGACGACGGCGTGGTCGACGCCGAGTTCGAGGAAGTCGACGGGGACAAGAAGTCGGCCTGAAGCGCCTGAAGTTCCCCGATTTGATATGATGTGACGCCTCGTCCCGGTCCGGGGCGGGGCGTTCATCTTGTCTGGCGACCACCCTCCCCCATCTTTTAGACGTTGATCTATGTATGCCCCGCCGGGGCCTTTGCGAGGTTCACGCACCTATGGCGCGCGACTATTACGAGGTGCTGAGCGTCAGTCGGACCTGTACCGAGGTCGAGCTGAAGACCGCTTTCCGCAAGAAGGCCATAGAGCACCACCCCGACAAGAACCCGGGCGATCCCCAGGCCGAGGTGCGCTTCAAGGAATGCAACGAGGCCTACTCCATCCTCTCCGACCCGAATAAGCGGCAGATGTACGACAAGTTCGGCCATGCCGGGGTGAACGGTGCGGGCGGTGGCGGCGGCCAGCAGGGCTTCCAGGACGCCGGCGACATCTTCTCGGAGGTGTTCGGCCAGGCTTTTGGGGAAATGTTCAACCAGGGTCGCCGCTCCTCCGGCCCCGCCCGTGGGCAGGACCTGCGCTACGACGTCGACATCACGTTGGAACAGGCCTTCGCGGGTGACGAGATCGAGGTGCGCTTCCCCACCGTCCAGACGTGCGAGGTCTGCGACGGCTCCGGCGCAAAGCCCGGCACTCAGCCCACTGCCTGCCAGACCTGCGGCGGGGCCGGGCGGGTGCGGGCGCAGCAGGGCTTCTTCGCGGTCGAGCGGACCTGCCCGCGCTGTGGCGGCCGTGGCCAGGTGGTGGCCGACCCCTGCCGCGCCTGTCATGGCGCAGGCCAGGTGCGCAAGGATCGGACGCTGTCGGTGAAGGTACCGCCGGGCGTGGACGATGGCGCACGCATCCGCATTGCGGGCGAGGGAGACGCGGGCGGCAGGGGTGGTCCGCGCGGCGATCTTTACATCTTCATCTCGGTCAAGCCGCACGAGCTGTTCGAGCGCGACGGGCTCGACCTGCACTGCCATGTGCCCGTGCCCATGTGCATCGCCGCTCTCGGCGGAGACATTTCGGCGCCTTGCCTGAGCCCTGGCGTCAAGCTCGGGGACGATGACGGACGGGTGAAGGTCAAGGTGCCGGAGGGCGCGCAGACCGGTCGCAGCGTGCGGCTGAAGGGCCTTGGCATGCCGGCGCTCCGTGGACGGGAGCGGGGCGATCTGGTGGTGGAGCTGTACGTGGAGACGCCTACCCATCTCACCGGCCGGCAGAAGGAGCTGATGCGCGAACTGGCGGAGAGCTGCGCAAGCCCTTCAAACGCGGAGCACCACCATCCCCGTCACGCCGGCTTCTTTACGAAGGCGCGCAAGTTCTGGAGCGGGAAGACCGCGACCGAAGAGACGCGCGCCTGACCTCCTCGCCCGTATAGACGACTTCGAAGGAAGTGGTGCGCTAGGCAGGGCGAACGCCCTGCCGAAAGGACTTCCAGGTGTCCGCGCTAAGCCTGCCCGAGCGCCGCCCGGCGACGCTTGATCCCCTAATCCTGGTCGGCCTGTCGATGGCGGCGGTGATCGCGTGGTTTCAGCCGTTCGATCTGCTGTTTGCAGGCGCGACCTTCGACCAGCCGGCGCTTCGTGCGAGCGGCATCGTCGCTTTGGCGCTTGCGGGAGGATGGGTCGGGCGGCGCGTGGGGCTGGGTGTGGAGCCGCATGGGCGAGGCGGCTCTGTGGTGTTCCCCGTGTTGGTGGCCACGGGCGTAGCGGTGGGTTGCGCCGCCATGGATCGGCTGTTCAGCGCGTCGCTGCACCCGGCCTACCGCGCGGTGATCATGGAACAACCGTTGGCGCTGCGCACACTGGGCTACATGCTGCGGGCGTTCAACGAGAACATCCTCTACAGACTGTTCCTCGGCTCCTGTCTTGTCTGGACGTTCGGCCAGGTCTGGAAGGATGGCCAGGGGGCTCCGGCCGTGGGCGCGGTGTGGTGCGGCTTCGCCCTGTCTCAGGCGATCAACGTCTGGGTCAATGTAACGGCGCTCGCGCCGCTCAGCGCCGCAGGGCTCGCACACGATGGGTTGCGCTACTTCGCTCCGGGGATGGTCTGGAGCTGGCTTTACTGGAAGCGCGGTTTCCGGGCCAACGAGATCGCCTCCACCAGCGTGCACCTCGTCTTCCAGCCGCTCGTCGGTGTCCTGCTGCACGCCTGAGCCGGATGGCGCCGGCCGCGGCGCGACGCTAAGGCTGGCTGGATGAGCCCTCTCCCCATCCATATCGCCGTCGCCGGAGCGCTCGGCCGCATGGGGCGCACCGTCGCACAGACCGCCCGGGAGCGGAGCGACGTGCACATTGCAGGCCTTTTCGACCGTCCGGACGCGGTGGACGAGGCGCTCTCGCCGCGTGACCAGGCCCTCGGCGCTGCCGAAGTCGTGATCGACTTCACCTCAGCCGCGGCGTCGGCTGATCTGGCCGCCCAATGCGCAAAACGGGGCGGCCCGGCGCTGGTGATCGGCTCCACCGGCTTCGCGCCAGAGCACGAGGAGACCCTACGGATCGCCGCGGGGCAGGTCGCCATCGTGCGGGCCGGCAACTTCTCGCTCGGGGTCAACCTGCTGATAGGCCTGGTGCGCCAAGCGGCCCGAGCCCTGCCGGCGGATTACGATATCGAGATCCTGGAGGCCCATCACCGCCGCAAGGTGGACGCACCCTCAGGGACCGCCCTGATGCTGGGTGAAGCGGCCGCGGCAGGGCGGAGCGTGACGCTCGCCTCCGTGTCCCAAACGGTGCGCGACGGGATCACCGCAGAGCGCCCGCCCGGCGCCATCGGCTTCGCGTCGCTGCGAGGCGGCGGGATCGTGGGCGAGCACAGCGTGCTGTTCGCCGCCGAGGATGAGATCATCACCCTCTCCCATTCCGCCCGCGACCGCAGCCTGTTCGCCCGCGGCGCGCTGACAGCGGCGGTGTGGGTCGCCGGGCGTGCGCCGGGTCTTTATGACATGCAGGACGTGCTGGAACTGACCGGCTGAGCACATCCCGCCCTAGCCGCCGGCCTCGTCCTTGAACGGCGAGTACTCCGCCGCCAGGGCTTCCATCTCGTCCTGAACCTGGGCGCGCTCCTGCTCCAGGTAGCGGGCGACGGGCGTGCGTAGCGCCGGGTCGGCGATCCAATGGGCGGAGTAGACCGGGCTCGGCAGATAGCCGCGCGCGATCTTGTGCTCGCCCTGGGCCCCGGCCTCCACCCGCTTAAGCCCGCGGGCGATGGCCTGTTCGATAGCCTGGTAGTAGCAGAGCTCGAAATGCAGGAAGGGCACGTGCTCAACGGCCCCCCAGTTGCGGCCGAACAGGGTCTCGCCCCCGATCAGGTTCAGCGCACCCGCAATCCAGCCCCCGCCGGGCCGCCGGGCCAGGATCAGGAGCACCTTGTCCGCCATCCGCTCGCCGATCAGGCTGAAGAAGCGCCGGTTCAGGTAGGGACGGCCGTACTTGCGCGCGCCGGTGTCCATGTAAAACTCATAGAAGGCGTCCCAATGCTCCTCCCGCAGGTCTGAACCACTGAGGGCTGAGAACTCCAGCCCCGCCTGGGCGTCGCGCCGCTCGCGCCGGATGGTCTTGCGCCGGCCTGAGGACAGGGCCGCCAGGAAGTCGTCGAAGGTGGTATAGCCGTTGTTCAGCCAGTGATACTGCTGGTCTTGGCGAAGCAGCAGGCCCGCCTCCCCCATCCGCAGCCACTCGCTTTCCAGCGGGAAGGTGACGTGCAGCGAGGAGGCTTCGGCCTCAACGCACACCGCGCGCGCGCCGGCGAGCAGGATGTCCTGCACAGCCTGGCGATGCGGTCCCTCCCGGGCGATCAGGCGCGGTCCCGTGGCGGGCGTGAAGGGCACCGCGCACTGGAGCTTGGGGTAGTAGCGGCCGCCCGCGCGCATGTAGGCCTGGGCCCACGCGTGATCGAAGACGTACTCGCCCTGGCTGTGCGACTTCACGTAGAGCGGCATCACGCCGACCACCTCGCCCGCGGCGTCGGCGACGCTCAGGTGGCGGGGCAGCCAGCCCGTGCGTGCGCCTACCGACCCGCTCTCCTCCATGGACTGCAGGAAGTCGAAGC
>CAXTRP010000016.1:0-18199 GCA_964246615.1 uncultured Caulobacteraceae bacterium
TCGTCTTCTACGCGTTGATCTACACCGTGTGGCTGAAGCGTTCGACACCACAGAACATCGTCATCGGCGGCGCGGCGGGCGCCCTGCCCCCCGTGGTCGGTTGGGCTGCGGCCACCGGCTCGGTTCCCCTCAACGCTTGGCTGCTGTTCCTGATCATCTTCATGTGGACCCCACCGCACTTCTGGGCCCTGTCGCTCTACACCACTGGCGACTATGCGAAGGCGGGCGTGCCGATGATGCCCGTCGTAAAAGGCGCGCGCTCCACCCGACGTCAGATCTTCGCATACAGTCTGGTGTTGGTGCCGCTGGCGATTGCGCCGAGCTTCACGGGTCTCGGTCACCTGCTCTATGCGGTCGTGTCCATTGCTGGCGGCGCGTTGTTCCTGCTGTTCTCGGCGCGTGTGCTGGTCAGCCAGGCCGGCGACCCGGCCACGGTTGGCGCCGGCGCGCAAGGTGCGGAGGGCCTATATACCGTGAAGGCCGACGCAAAGCCGGCGCGCGACCTGTTCGCTTTCTCCATCCTCTACCTGCTCGGGTTGTTTGCGGCCCTGTTGGTGGAGCACAGCCTGATGCGGTTCACCTGATGCCCACCCGCGGCGTAGTTCCCCCAACCTCTGGCGACCCCTTCGGAGAAGGCGCCGCAGCTGCTCGCGCCCGGCGGCGACGCAGCCTGGGGATCGCGCTGGCGCTGGTGGCCTTTGTCGCTGTCGTCTTCGTGGTCAGCATCATTAAGTTGAGCGGTGGCGGCCATGTCGGCTAAGCCTTCCCCCGCTCATCGCCGCGGCCACGGCTGGATCGCGGGCGTCTGCGCGGCGGGCGTGTTCGGCATGGTGGGCATGGCCTATGCAGCTGTGCCGTTCTACCGCGCCTTCTGCCAGGCCACCGGTTTCGATGGCACGGTGCGCCGGGTGGAGCGCGCACCCACCCAGGTCATCGATCGCAGGATCACCGTGCGCTTCGACGCCAATGTTCGCGGCCTGCCCTGGACCTTCACCCCTGAGCAGGTCGCCCAAACCATCAAGCTTGGACAAGGCGGCCTGGCGTTCTTCAACGTCACCAATCACGGATCGGCGCCACTCACCGGCCGCGCCGCCTACAATGTCACGCCTGAGTCGGCGGGTCCCTACTTCCTGAAGACCCAGTGTTTTTGTTTCAGCAACCAGACCATCCAGCCGGGCCAGACCGAACGCTTCCCGGTGATCTATTACGTGGAACCCAAGTTCGCCACCGACCCCAACACCGACACCTTCCAGGAAATCACTCTCAGCTACACCTTCTTCCCGGTGAAGGCGTAGGCGGCGCGCTCTCTTCCGGTACGGGAGGAAGCCCTTGGCTTCCCCGACGCGGCAAGGTTATAGCTCGCACCTGATCTCGCCGACGGCGTGCGCCGCTTCGCCTCAGGCTCTGTAAGGGAACGCCCACCGCCCATGGCCGACCACGCCGTCCATCACGACTACCATCTGGTCAAGCCAAGCCCGTGGCCCCTCGTCGGGTCGTTCTTCGGCGCCTTGACGGCGATTGGCCTCGTCATGCTGCTGAAGGGCATCTTCGGGGTGCACAAGGGCACCCCTTGGGTCCTGTGCATGGGCCTGGCCGGCCTGCTCTTCACCATGGGCGCCTGGTGGGCGGACGTGGTGAAGGAGGCTAATGAGGGCGACCACACCCCGGTGGTGTCCCTCGGCCTGCGTTACGGCATGATCCTGTTCATCGCCTCGGAGATCATGTTCTTCGTGGCATGGTTCTGGATGTTCTTCGAGATGGCGCTGTTCCACCACGTGCGCACCTTCTCTCCCATCGATGAGGTTCGAGCCGCCTGGGCCAATTGGCCGCCCAAGGGGGTGGAGACCATCGACCCCTGGCACTTTCCTCTGATCAATACCCTTACGCTGCTGTTGTCAGGCACCTCCGTGACCTGGGCGCACCATGCGTTGCAGCACGGAGACCGCAAGAACGCCCGTAACGGCCTGATCATCACCATCCTGCTGGGCGCGATGTTTTCCTGCATCCAGTTCTACGAGTACCGCGAGATCATCATCGAGAAGCTGTTCTTCAACGAGACATCCTCGAGCGCTGGGCTGTATGGCTCCACCTTCTTCATGGCCACGGGCTTTCATGGCTTCCACGTGATGATCGGGACGATCTTCCTGGCGGTGTGCCTGTTCCGGCTGCTCGGCGGCGCCTTCACGCCACGCCAGCACTTCGGCTTCGAGGCCGCGGCCTGGTACTGGCACTTCGTCGACGTGGTCTGGCTGTTCCTTTTCGCCTTCATCTACGTGGTGTTCCAGGGCCACGCCGCCACGTGACGGGCCGGCCCGGCGTCAACCCCTTCCTCGTGGGTCTCGCCTGCCGGTGTCCCCGATGCGGGCGCGGTCCGCTGTTCAGCGGCTTTCTCAAGGTGGCGCGAGGCTGTCCGGCGTGTGGCCAGGATTTCTCCCGCGCCGGTGAGAGCGGCGACGGACCGGCGGTGTTCATCATCCTGATCGTAGGCTTCCTCTGCTGCTTCGGCGCACTGTTCACCGACCTGTCCGTTCATCCGCCCATCTGGATGACGCTGATCGTCTGGGTTCCGTTGGCCGGCCTGTTGTCGGTGCTGCTGATCCGGCCGCTTAAGGGTGTCATGGTAGCGCTGCAATTCCACAACAGGGCTTCCGAAGCGCGCCGTGGCGGCCTCTGACATCACGTTGCCCCGCGTTCGCCGGCTCGCGCGGATCCGCCTTTTCCCGCTGTTGGCGGTTTGCATCGGAGTGGCGATCCTGTTGGCGCTGGGCGTCTGGCAGGTCCAGCGTCTGGCCTGGAAGCAGGGTCTGCTCGCCCGCATCGCCGCCCTGCAGACTGCGCCGCCCGAACCGTTGAACGTGGTGCTGAACCGCCTTGCCCGCCCAGGCCAGCCGGCGCAGGGCGAGGTGGATTTCGTCCGCGTCCAGGTCGCCTGCCCCACCCTGCAGCAGACGCCCACCCTTCGACTCTACGCCATTCTGGATGGGGTGCTGGGGGATCGGCTGATCACCGCATGTCCGATCTCAGGAGGTCGCTACCGCTCCCTGCTGGTGGACCGGGGCTTTGTGGACAGAGACCGCATCGACGGGGTGCGAGCAGGCCCCGCCATCGACGCGCCGATCGTGGGCGTCCTGCGCCGTCCAGAGGTTTCGAGCTGGCTCAGCCTGCCCAACGCCCCCGCCGAGTGGCACACTCGTGACCTCGCTGGCATGGCCGCCGCGCTGCACGCCCCTGCCCCTGCGCCGGTGACCCTGATGCTCGAACGGCCCGGGAGCCCAGCGCCAGGACCCCGCCCCGCCGCTATTCCGACCGACATCCCCAACAACCATCTTGGCTATGCGCTCACCTGGTTCGGCTTGGCGGCCGGCCTCGTAGGCGTTTACGTGGGCAAGCTGCGCCGCCCGCGTCCGAGCTGAGCGACGGCATGCGCTATATTTCCACCCGTGGCGGCGCGAAGCCCGTCGGCTTCACAGAGGTCTTGCTGGCAGGCCTGGCGCCGGACGGCGGCCTCTATGTGCCAGAGGAGTGGCCGGCCTTCAGTCCGTCCGAGATCGCCGCCCTGGCAGGCCAGCCTTACGCCAGTGTCGCCGCCCAGGTCATGGCGCGCTTCATCGGCGACACGCTCCCTACCCCAGAGTTGCAGGCGATCTCCCAGGACGCCTACGCCACCTTCGCCCATCCCGCAGTCGCCCCGCTGAAGCAGCTCGGCGACTCCCTGTTCCTGCTGGAGCTGTTCCACGGGCCAACCCTGGCGTTCAAGGACGTCGCCATGCAGCTGTTGTCGAGGCTGTACGATGCGGCGCTGTCGGGGACGGGGCGCACCCTGACCATCGTTTGCGCCACCTCCGGCGACACGGGCGGCGCGGCGGTAGAGGCCTTTCGCGGCGCGCGTCACGCCCGCATCGTAGTGCTCTTCCCCCACGACAAGATCAGCGAGGTGCAGCGCCGTTTCATGACCACCACGCGCGACGACAACGTGCGCGTGGTGGCGGTGGACGGCGCCTTCGACGACTGCCAGCACTTGGTGAAGGCGCTGTTCCGAGATGAAGCCTTCAAGGCTGAAGTGGACCTGTCCGGAGTGAACTCCATCAACTGGGCGCGCGTGGCGGCGCAATCGGTCTACTACTTCACCAGCGCCGTAGCCCTCGGCGCCCCGCATCGCCCCGTCGCCTTCGCCACGCCGACGGGTAATTTCGGGGACGCTTTCGCCGGTTACGCGGCGCGCCGCATGGGGCTGGAGATATCGTCCATCGCCGTTGCGACCAACAGCAACGACATCCTGGCCAAGGCCCTGGAGACCGGCCGCTACGAGCGGGGCGAGGTCACGGCCACGCAGAGCCCGGCCATGGATATCCAGGTCGCCTCCAACTTCGAGCGCCTGTATTTCGAGGCGTCCCGCCGGGACGCCGTGGAGACGGCGCGCGCCTTCGAAGCCTTCGGCGTGGAGGGGGCGATCGACCTCGCGCCCCAGACCTTGGCCTACATGCGCGATGGCTTTTCCGGCCACGCGGTGGCTGAGGATGAGACGGCTCGAACGATCCTGTCTACCCTGAACGAGACGGGCGAACTTGTGGACCCCCACACCGCTGTCGGCCTCGCCGCCGCCAAACGCGTTGCGGCCGGCGGCCCACCGCTGGTGGTGCTCTCCACCGCTCATCCCGCCAAGTTCCCCGACGCCGTGCGCGCCGCGACCGGAGCCGAACCCGCCCTGCACGCCCGGGCTCACGGCCTACGCGAAAGGCCTGAGCGTATCGATCGGCTGCCTGCGGACGCCAACGCGGTGAAAGCCTATATACGAGCCTTCGCCGGGGTGTGAACCCTCGAGCCATCTGAACAGGACCTGCCCTTGAGCCCACGCCTGCACCGCCTCGCCAATGGCGTCCGTATCGTCGCCGACCCCATGGACGGACTGCAGAGCCTGGCGCTTTCGGTGGTGATCCGCGGCGGCGCACGTTGGGAGGACGAGGCGCGCAACGGCTGGTCGCATCTGTTGGAGCACATGGTGTTCAAGGGTGCGGGCGGGCGCACCGCGCGCGGCATCGTGGAGGCCGTGGAGGCGCAGGGCGGCCAGATCAACGCCGCCACGGGCTATGAGCGCACGAGCTTCCAGGTGCGTTGCCTGGCCGGCGGCCTGCCGCTCGCCATGGCGGTGCTCGGCGATCTGGTCAACCGCCCGACCCTGGCCGAGGCCGATCTGGAGCAGGAGAAGTCGGTCATTGGCCAGGAGATCGCCGAGGCCGCCGACGCGCCTGACGACAAGGTGTTCGATCTCGCGCAGGCCCACGCTTTCCCCGGCCAAGCGCTCGGCCGGCCGATCCTCGGCACGCCGCAAAGCATCGGCCGCGCAACGTCGGCGTCTCTGGCCGACTACCATCGCGCGCTCTACGCGCCCGAACGGATCGTGGTCAGCGCCGCAGGAGCCGTGGACGAGAACGAGCTGCTGGCCCTGACCGAAGCCGCCTTCGCGGGCGTCGCACCCGGCGCTGCAGGCCTGGCGCCGGAGCCCGCGCGCTTTGTCGGAGGCGTCGAGGCGGAGGTCCGGCGGCTGGAGCAGGCTCAGCTGGTGCTGCTGCTGGAGGCGGCAGGCGCGCGCGACCCGGACTATTTCGCGCTACGGCTTTTCGCCGAGATTCTGGGAGGCGGCATGTCGTCCCGCCTGTTCCAGATCGTTCGGGAAGAACTGGGGTTGGCCTACGCCATCGACGCCTACTGCGAGAGCTACGAGGACGTGGGTCTCTTCGGCGTCTACGCAGGCGCCGCCGCCGGCGACGCCGCCCGCGCCACCCGAGTCGCGGCCGAACAGATCGCAGCGCTCAGCGCAGCGCCCACCGACGCCGAACTCGCCCGCGCGAAAGCCCAGCTGAAGGCGCACCTGTTCATGGCTCGAGAGTCGCCGCTCGCCCGCGCCGAAAACGCCGCCGCGCACCTACACCTGTTCGACCACCTGTTCACGCCCGAGGAGCTGGCCGCCGGCATCGACGCGGTGGAGCTCGAAGATCTGCGCCGGGTGGGCGCCCGCCTGCTCGCTTCAGGCCGGTCGGCGATGGCGGTGCTGGGCCCCAAGCGCGCCGGCGCCGCGCTGCAAGTCTTCGCGCCCGCCGCTCAGGCCGCCTGAGCGGGATCGGCCGACACCTTGTCAAGCGCAGCGCGGGTCAACGCCGCCAGGCTTGCATGGGCCGCTTCACGGCGCTCGGGGCTCTCCGCCGCTGCTGCGGCCGCATGCAAGTCCGTTATGGCCGCTTCCGGATCATCGAGTTTGGCGTGAAGCTGAGCGCGGTTGAAATGCGCCCAATAGGCATCGAAGCCCAGCTCCAGGGCTTTGCGATAGTGATCCAGCGCGGTCGGTAGCTCCCGGTCCAAAATCTGCAGGCACTCGGCCACCAAGTAAGTGCCATGCGCCCGAGCGGGCCGGCGGCGGGACCTGGCCAGCTTTCGCGCGAGGAGCAGGGTCTTCTCGTAATCACCCGTTTCGAACACCCGCCACAACTTGTCCACTTCGCGGCCTGGCTGCTGCTGGACGATCTTAGATGGCGGAGGAACCGCGTCAGCCGCTCTAGTGGGTGAGTCCAAGGTCTTTGTCGCAAAGTCGGCCAGCGCCATCAGGACGTCAGCCTCGCGCCCTACTCGGACGATCTCAGCGATTCGCTCATGGGTGAGATCCTTGCTCTGCGCCTGCAGGAGCGGCGCTAGGACATCGATTCGCGCCTGGGTGTCGGGAGCCGCATCGGCCGCCGTCAGCCTATCGGCGTATCCGTCCTGATTGCAGAGCGACGCAACTTCCGCTCGCCGCCGCAACGCCCAGTAAAGGTCAAAGCCGCTGGTGACGGCGCGACCGTAGGCTTCCCATGCTGCAGCCGGATCGGCCGCGCTCGCCAGGGCCTCGCCTCTCAAGTACCAGGCGCGGCCGTCGTGGACGCCGGCCTCTATCGCCCGCAGGGCGTAGGCCGCAAGCTCGGGGCTTCCGGCGTCGTACATCGCCCACAGCGCCCCACACAAACAGCTTTCGGCCGCTAGTCGATGCGCTGTTCCTGGTGCAGTGAGGGCTGAAAGCGCCGCGTCGACAGCGGACTGCGGCTGGTCGAGCGCCAAGTGCAGTTCGGCGATGTGGGTGCGACACCAGCCGGCATCGAAGCCGGCTTGCTCGGCGCGCTGGAAGAGGATGAGCGCGTCGCGCGGCGCGCCGCCTGATGTCTGGCGCACCTCTCCAGCAAGGTAGAGCGCGCTGGCGGCGTCTGGCGCCCTGGCGATCACCCGTTCGGCGATCTGGCCGGCCTGTCGGGACTGCCCCGCCTCGAAACGTTTCCAGGCGATCGAAGTCATGGCGTCCACCGCCGCGTGCCGGCGTTCCTTATCAGCACCCGCAGCGGTCAGCGCGAGACCATAGGCCTGCAGGAGGGCGAGATCATCGGCGCCGCGACGGCCCAGCGCCTGCGCCAGGATCATGCAGCACCAGAAGGCGTCGAAGCCGGTTTTCAAGGCGCGTCGAGCGTGCCCCTCCACGACGGCGGGGTCGACATCCACCCGGTCGACCAGGATGGAGGCGCAGAGGTAATCATAGTCCGGTAAGCTGTCGGCGAGAGACGGCCACCCCGTCACGACCTCCTGTGCGAGCGCCAGGGCCCAGGCCGTGTCGACGCCATGATAGGCGTGCCAGGCGGCTTCTCTTAGGGCAGGCTCGCTCCGTTCGGCGAGCCAGCGGGAGACCGCCAAGCGCGCAGCTTGAGCCAGCAAGCCCTCCGCCAAATGCGGAGCCGGTCCCTTAGCGAGGATGCGCGCCTGCCGGCGCAGCGCTTCGACCGGGTCCGCCCCACCCTGCAGGGCGACTTGAATGACCTGCAGGGCTGCGGCGGGGTCGTTCTCAAGCGCTTCATCAAGCCGCTGCGCGGAAAGCAGCATCGCGACGCCATCGATCGGCTCTGAAATGGCTGCCTCAGCGACACAGGCCTGCGCAGTTCCTGGCAAGCCCAGGCGATCGGCCGCCTGCGCCGCCTCCAACAGGAACGCCTTGCGCCGTCCGGGAGCGGGATCGAGGCGAACCGGGTGGATCGCCTTCAGCGCCTCCGATTCCAGGTAGATGAGCCCGGTCCGCCGGTAATCCATCTCCTCGCCCCGTGTACAGGCCGCCGCGCGCAGGGCTGCACACCGCTCGGGCTCGCTGAGCAGTCCCATAATCCGTTCGGGCCAGCGTTGCAGGTCGTCCTCGACGACGACCGCCCCGGCCCACCCTTCGATCCCCCGCATGCCCACAGACGTGCTGAGCAGCACCTGACCGCCGGCAAGCGCCTCGTAGCTCTTCAGGGACACGCCCGTCCCGATGCTCAAAGGCGCCAGGACCAGGGTGCTTTGGCGGCGCAAAAGGTGTCCGGTCAGCGCGTCGACGAACCCGAGCGCCTCAAACACGCCGCTGCGGCCCGGTGGACGGCAAGCGCCCGCCACCACGAAGCGGACGGGCGACGCCGGATAGGCCTGCGCGAACCGGGCCGCCATGCGCTCCACCGCCTCTGCGGCCAAGACGTTCGGCCTGAACTTGCTGCCCATGAACAGCAGGAGCGGCGTGCCATCGTCCACAGGCCAGCCGCACAGGGCGTTCAGCAGCCCCCGAGCGTCGCCTGGGGGGTCGATGCGCAGGAAATCGACATCCAGTCCCGTCGGAGAATAGTCGGTGCTCAGACCCCTGCGCTGAAACGCCGAGACGTCAGCAGGGCTGATCGCCAGGCGTCGGTCCGCCAAGGCGAGCGCACGCAGTTCAAACCGCCGGGTCAGGGCGCGCAGGATCGGCGAGCTGCGACACTGGTCGGCGATGACGTCGTGGGAGGTGAGCACGAAGCGCTTGCCGCGCCGGTCGCAAGCCTCGCGCACCACGCCAGCCCAGAACGGATACTCCAGCAATACGAGGTCGGCCCACTGCACGATCTCCTCCACCCGGGCCCGGAAAGCGGGGTCGCGCTCCGCCGCCAAGTGCAGGAGGATGTAGATCTCCTCGCCGTTGCGCGCGCCGAGCGCCTTCAGGCCCAGCTGCGCCAGCCTGTACCAGAGCCGCTTCTGCGCGCGCTCCAGCAGAGGGTCGGTCTCGAAGCTCGCACCATCGACGACGCAGGGCGCTCGATTGACGTCCTGCAGCACGCGCACCTGGGTGCATCGGCGGGTCAGCAGGTCGATGACCGGCTTCACCCGATTGGCGGCGCCGCTTGCCGGCCTCACCAGGTCATCGCCCCAGGGAAACAGCACTGCGGCCCTGAACTCTAGCGGCCTGTTCGCCGGGGGTGCACCGTGCAGCAGGGCATCGACGAGGCGCTCGGCATTATGGAAGGCCAGCCATTTGGGTCGGTCGGCCACGGCTTTGGCCGAAAGTTCGGTGAAGCGGTCGCGCGCCTCGACAAGGGCGCTCGCCAGGGCCGTGGCGTCTCGGTCCGTGGTCACCACGCCCGCGCCGGCATGGGCCAGTTCGTCGGACATCCAGGTCTCGGCGGTGCAGATGACCGGTTTGCCGGCCGCCACCGCTTCGAGGAACACGCCAGAGGTCCGCGCCTCGTAGATGCTGCGCCAGTACGGTGTCGCAACGATATCGGCGGACGCCAGCAGGGCCGCATAGGCCTCGGTGGGCAGCGCTTCGCGTATCAGCCGCACATTGGATGGGGGATTGGCCAGGAAGCGCTCCACCGCCGGTGCAATCTCCTGGTTGGGATCGTTGACCTGCAGCACCAGCTCCAGCCCCTGCCCGTCGCCTCGAACCTGCAGGATCTGCGCGGCGTCGAAGAGTTCCAGGACACCCTTCTCGTCGCGGGCGTTGCCGAGGCTGACCACCCGAAGCGGTCCCGGCGCGCGGATGGACGTCCCATGCGCGTCGGAGGTGTGGGGGATCGGGAAGGTCTCCACCGGCAGGCGGGTCAGACGCTCTAGCTGACCCGAAAGCCGGGCGCTGTCGCTGGCCAGGCGCACGCGCGCGCCAGCCGCCACGCTGGCCTCCAGAGCCCTGAACGCCCGCTCGCAGGAGCGACCTTGGTAGAAGGCCGGCTGGTAGCGCAACAGCAGCACGATCTGGGGCCCGTCCAGCGCGGCGCGTTGCTCGACGAAGCGGGACCAGGCTTCCAGCTGGCCGTGAACGATCATGTGGCCGAAGACCACGCTTGAGCCGTCCAGATGCAGGTCTGCAACGGCGGCGTTCAGCTCCGCCAGGAACAGCCGGTTGGCCTCGGTGATCGCCGCCTGCCGATCCTCGCCGTCCGGCAGCCACCACATGCCGCGGCTAAAGCTGCGCCGCAGCGGCAGGCCGTCGGCCACTACGGGAATGGCGTCGCGGTGGCCAAGGCAAACGGGCTCGAAGCCATGGACGCGCGCGCCTTCCGCGCACGCACGGTCGTATTCGAAATGGTGGCCCACCAGATCCTTCAGGTTCTGGTCGACGACGCAGAAGATCGGGGCCTTGCTCAAGCCCACCTTCCGCCGGTGATCCTGGGGCGACGCTGCGCCATCGTTCAGGCGGCCTGCAGGAAGCCGGCCACCTCTTCCATAGAGCAAGGTGGCTGCTCTCCGCTCAGCTGCGCCAGCCTGGTCACGTCCAGCTCGAAGCGCACGTGGCGGGCGTCCGGCCGGAACCTTCCGGGTCGGCCAAGCCGGCTCGCGATGTCGGCCAAGCGCACGACGCCAAGGCCGCCGAGGTTGATCACCTCGTTCTCCACGCCGAGTTCGCACAGGCTCCAGACCAGCCGAGCGGCGGTATCGGTGTGGATGTACTGCAATGCGCTGTCGGGCGTGAGCCAGACGTCCAGGTCATGCGCGAGGTCGAAGATCGGGTTCTTCTTCAAACCCGGGCCGACGAAACCGCCCATGCGCATCACCAGCGCGCCTGGGTGCACGCTGCGCACCAGCTGCTCCGCGAGATGCTTGTGCAAGCCGTAGCGACTGAGACGGCGGACGTCGATCGCCTGGCCTTCCAACGTGTCGGCAGGGTCGGCCTGGGTGGGGTAGACGTCGCCCGAGGACAGGAAGACATAGCGCTCGAAGCGGAAGTCCTGCAGCGATCTCTGCACCGAGACCACCGAAGCTTCGAACTCCGCAGACGGCTCACGATCGGCCAGGAACTTGCGCGAATTGCCGTTGGCGTTGATGAACACCGCACACGGGGCCTTGGCCAGCTCGGCGTAGTTCGCCCGGGTCACCGCACGGTGAGTTAGGCCAAGTCTCTCGAACAGGCGCACGTAGGCAGAGCCCACAAACCCCTCTCCGCCCAGGATGTAGATCACAGCCGCAAGCCATCGGCGGCTTCGCCATAGTTCTTCTGGAACCAAGCGATGGTGCGCTCCAGCCCCGCCCGCAGCGGCGTCGGGCAGCGCAAGCCCAGGGCGGACAGCCTTTCGGTGGCGAAGACCTTGACCATCTGGCCGTCGGGCTTGTCCGCGTCCCAGACGATCTCGCCCTGGTAGCCGGTGAGCGTGGCGATGGTGGTCGCCAGCTCCCGGATCGGGGTGGTGACGCCGCAGGAGACGTTCACCGGTTCAGAGCTGTCGTAGCGTTCCAGGAAGAACGGCAGGGTGGCCGCCACGTCGGCGGCGTAGACGAAGTCGCGCTCTGGCCTGCCCGTGCCCCACATCACCACCTGGCCGGCCCCCTCCAGCATGGCCTCGTGGTAGCGCCGGACCATGGCGGGGACGACGTGGCTGTCCAGGCCTGAGAAGTTGTCGAACTCCCCATACATGTTGCCCGGGATGATCACCGTGGCGTCCAGCCCGTACTGGCGGCGGTAGGACCTGGCGGCGACCGTGCCCATCATCTTGGCGGTGGAATAGCCGGCGCTCTCGTCCTGGGGGTAGCCGCTCCAGAGCTGGTCTTCCGAGATCGGGCTCGACGCCTTGGCCGGGTAGGAGCATCCGCCCATCGGGTAGAGCAGCTTGCCCACGCCGGCCTTGGCCGCCGCATCGAACAGGTGCGCGGTCAGGATCGTGTTGCGATAGTAGAAGTCAGCCGGGTAGGCCTTGTTGGCGCCGATGCCACCCGAATAGGCCGCAAGGTGCACGATCGCCTCGGGGCGGTGCTCCTCCAGCATCCGCTCCACCGCCGCCCGATCCATCAGGTCGTAATCGCGACTGGCGACAGCCACCACGTTGGAGGCGCCATAAGCGCCCTGCAGAACCGGCAGGGCATGGCGGCCGAGAAAACCGCTTGCGCCGGTCAGAAGAACCCGCATCCACTCCGTCCCACGGCCCTAGATATCGCCGGATTGTCTAGGCCGGATGCGGGCTTGCGCAACAGACGCGATGTCTCACTGCAGAGGCTGTGAGCTTGGCTCAACGGGGCGCTCAGGGCGTTGTGCTCAGCGCTTCAGGCACGATGGTCTGGGCCGCCTGCAGAGAGGCGGGAACGCCGATGTCGATGAAGGGGGCCTCGAATATCCGGCCTTCCAGCCTTCCTTGCTCGGCAAGGCTCGGGAACAGGTCGCGCTCGAGCGAAAAGCCGGTTGCGGGCGCGCCCTCGATCACGCTGCGGTCCATCCAGTAGACGCCGCCGTTGATCAATCCTGGGCCGGCTGGGCTGTCGCTCTTTTCGGCGAAGCCGGTGATGGTCTCCCCGTCCAGGCGCACCGACCCGTAACGCCCTGCGTCCGGCTCATGGCGGAGCGCCAGCCGGGCTAACGGCAGCTGGCCCGCTCCGCTCCGGGCGAGCTCGGCCAGGGGGATGCGGAACAGGCTGTCGCCGTTCAGCAGGAAGAAGCGATCCGCCAGCCGGCCCCGGGCCAAAGCCAGCGCTCCCCCCGTGCCCAGCGGTTCCGGCTCCACGGAGTGGGCGACGCGCACCCCTTGATCCGTGAGATACGCCATGGCTGTCTCGATCTGGGGAGCGCGATAGCCGGACAGCAGCAGCACCTCGGTCACCCCCTGGCGCATCGCCTCCTCAACGAGCCAGCCCAGGAACGGCCGGCCGCCGACAGCCATCAGCGGCTTGGGCGTGGTGCGGGTAAGAGCGCCCAGGCGGGTCCCGAGCCCGCCGACCAGGAAGACCGCCTGGCAAGGATCCAGACCGCTCAGGACTTGCTCCAAGACCAATGGTGCTGCTCGTAACGGTTGTCGTTAAACACCTGCACAGCCCCGCCGGACCCGCCCAGCCGCGCCGACGATCGCTCCACGCCGACCTGGATACGGCGGATCAGCGTCCCCAGGCGATGCTGGGCGCGCAGGCCCCGGTCCGGAGTTCGCCAGAGTTCGATCTGCTGCAGGTCGTCGGCGGCGGCCGCGAGCGCCTGAGCCAGGGCGCTCCCGACGGCGCCCCTGGAGCGCTGTTGCAGGTGGCGCGCCAGGTTCAAGGCGAGGTCGAGATCGGTGCTGGCGGCGGTGCTGTAGCACTTGCGGTAATTGAGGCAGGCGGCGAGCAGGGCCTGGACCTCCTCTTCCGGCTTGGCCCCGAACGCCTCCTGCACACCGGCGGGACTGCGGTGCAGGTACCAGGCGCGAAGGTCCTCGATCTCGGCCCGGGGGCTCTGGCTGGCCCGGGCGTCCGGGTAATTGTTGAAGACGCCGAGCCGTTCCGGCACGCGCACGGTGCGGATGTAAGGCAGGATGCGGTTCTTGAACTCGGTGTCGCCCGCAGCGCGGAAGTCCTCGTCGTACCAGCCGAAACGGTCGTGCAAGCTGCGCCTGTACAGGCCCCCCACATAGGCGAGGTAGGTGGAGTCCAGATAGCAGAACGACTGCCGGTAGCCCTCTCGGTCGTAGACCATGACGTCGCGTGCGAACACGCCATGGCGATCCACTTCGGTGACCAGGGCGTCGGCCATGGCCCAGTCGGCCTCGGGGGCGCCGTCCAGGGCGCGGGAAAGGCGCTCCAGCCCGTCGGGCCGCAAGCCCTCGTCAACGCCGAGGAACGCCAGGTGCTCGCCTCGCGCCAGCTGGATACCCCGGTTCCAGGCCGTCTGTATGGTCTCGCGCCGGGCGGAGCGGGCGTAGACCACCGGAAACGGCGTTTCATCCCAGCTCGCCTCGAACGCTGCACGCTCGTCGGCCGGAGAGCCGCTGTCCACCAGCACGACCTCGCAGGCGCCGCTGCGCAGCATCGTCTGCGCGCCCAACATCCGCAGGAAGCGGGGCAGCTTGTCGGCGGCGTCGTAGAGCGAGACGATCACAGACACCTTTGGCGCCCCGTCGCCGCGGCGGTCATCCATGACCTGAAGCGGACGGTTCGGAAGGGTCCGCCAGCGAGTGCGCTGCTCGGCGATGACCGCAACCGCCGCCTCGGGCGCAGGCATCCCGGCGCCGTACAGGGCCTCGGCTGTATCGGCCTCTCGCGAGTAGCCCTGCGCCCGCAGATCGGCCAGCGTCTGTGCAAGCGCTTGAAGTCGGTCGCCGCCCATCCAGCGCATCAGCCGCAGATCGTAAGCGGCGGCGGTGGCGGCCTCGCCCCGCGCGCGCTCCAGCCTGGCCAGGTCAGCGAACCAGCGCACGCGGTCCACGCGCCGCTCGCTCACCAGCAGGTTCAGGTAGGAGATCTTGTCTTCCACCTCACGCGCGGTGCGCTCGCCCATGAGGCTAAGCTGGCTGACAACGCCCGGCCGGCTGGTGATAAGGCCGAGTTGCCCCCTCGCCTGCCCCGAAAATCCGGCAGCCAGCCGCATCTCACCGAGACGCTGCATAGCCAAGAGCGGGTGGCGAAGGCTGAAGCTCAGGTGCGGCGCGCGCCGTTGCAGGGCGCCGCCCGTGCGCTGCTGGGCGCGGCTCAGTCGCTGGGCCGCCAGGGCCGCCGCGCCGCTGACCAGCAGCAGCGGGTCGGCGGGCGGCGTCGGCGACTCACGTCGCTCGAGGAAGCGTCCATCCAGCATGAACCGTTCGGCCATGGCGTGCAGCCGCCGCTGCACCAGGACGTCGCCGCCCCCGCCCGCGGCGTAGACGCCGAGCAGACTGGCGAGGTCTGGGCGGATGGCCGCCTTGTCCAGCGTCTCCGCCAATCGCCCCCGAACCGCATCATAGTCCGTCGAGATGGCGGTCAGCTGGGCGGCGACGCTGCGGTCGCATCCGAAGTCGCTGATGAAGTGCGACAGGGTGGGCAGGCGGTCGACCATCCACCGAGCGACGCCGGCGCCCTCGCCCACCAGGGTCGGACAGGCGTCCAGCAGCCCCTCCAGGGCCGCCAGGTTGAACTGGTCGTAACGCGACGGGGCCACCAGAACGGTCTTGTCCCGGCACAATGCCTGAAGCGACGCCTGACTGAGCGCCGGCTCGTTCCGGAACGGCAGGCGCCTCGCCTCACCCATGGCCTCCAAGGTGTCGGCGGCCCCGCGGCCCTGATGGTTCTCGCCATCAGGGCCGATCAGGCGCAGCTCGCGCCACGTCCCGGGCTGCGCCCACCACAAGGCGTCGAGAAGCAGGTCAGGCCCCTTGCGCCGCTCCTTGCGCCCGACGAAGGCGACGTCAGGCGGACGATCTGCAGGCGGCGAGAGGGTCGGCGTGGTGGGCCGGATAACCGCCACCGGGTCCAGTCGGTTCACGCCGAAGGACCCGCGGCGTTCCAGCATTTCCACGTAGCGGTCGCTCAGCCCATATCGGACGTCTGCAGCGCGATACTGCATCCGCTCCCGCAGGTGCAGGTCGGCGAAGAACCGGCTAGCGTCGCCCGACCATGGCCACGCGCCGACGAAGGCCGACGACAGGACGCCGTGCAGAGCGAGCGCCACCAAGCCGACGGCGATCCCGTGCGCCTGCAAGGCGTAGCGTATGAACAGGCCGTCATAGCGATAATCCGGCGTGTCCACGACGTCGAAGCCGGCGGGCGCCATCCCCGCTGCACGCGCGTCCGCCACGCTGCGGGCTATGTTCATGCAGGCGCCGAAAACGTCGAAGAACGGGCGCAGCGCCTCGCTGACCGGTTCAACGGGAACCGCATAGGCGTCGCGAAGAGCGATCGCGTAGGCGTTTGCAGGACGCGCCGCGTCACCGGCCTCGTGTCGTCTCAGATAGTAGAAGTCGAGGTCTGGCCGCCCCTTGATCAAGGCCGCATAGACGGTCTGCCCACCCCCAACGGAGCGAAACAGATCGACCTCGATGATGAGGACGGACTGACGCACGCTCCCCCGCGGCTACTAGGTGACTACACCGGCTAAGAAGGTCTGCGCGAGCCAGTCTTAGGAGTTATAGTACTTCTTGTAGTCCGCGTAGTAGTAGGTTGCATCGCCGTAGCCGTAACGCGCCTGCTGCAGCATGTTGACCTGGGTCAGGGCTACGCCGGCCACCGGTGCGCCCGCCGCGTCGAGCAGCTTGAGGGCGGCGATGATCGCCTTCTCCGGCGTCTTGCGCCAATGGGCCAGGAAGACCACGGCGTCCGACTTGGCCGCCAGCACGCGGGTTTCCGCCACCGCCAGCACCGGGGCGGTGTCGAGGAACACCAGGTCGAAGTTCGCCGCGACTTCGCGCAACAGCTTGTTCATGGCGGCGGTCTCGAAGACCTCCTCAGGCGAACTCGTGGAGTTGGCCAGGGGCAGGATGTAGGCCCCCGACGGTTCGTCGCGGAAGATCACGTCGTTCAGTTCGGCCGTGCCGTTCAGCACCTCCAGCAGGCCCCGCTCCGGCTCCACGTTAAGGAGCTTGTTGACGCTACGCCGCCGCAAATCGCAGTCCACCAGCAGCACCCGGGCGCCCGACTGCCCGGCGGAGCGCGCCAGGCATAGCGAGGTCGTGGACTTGCCCTCGCTCGGCAAGGCGGACGTGAGGGCGACGATGCGCGCGCCCTCCCCGCTGCCACCCGCGAACTTCAGCGACGTGCGAAGCCCGCGCACCGCCTCGCCGAACGCCGACAACGGCTTGGCCAGCAGATAGTCTGGAGGGCTCTTGTCCCGGTCGGCCCGGTCCGCGACCGAGGCGAGCTCAGGTATCGATCCGAGATGCGGAAGGCCCAGCCGCTGTTCGATATCCTCGCCGGTGGCCAGGCCTGAATGCAGCGCCTCCCGCGCGAACACCGCACCCAAGCCCGCTCCGACCGCAACGATGAAGCCAAGCGCCATGTTCAGAGGAACATTGGGCGATGACGGCTTACCTGGCGGGTCGGCGCGGTTGGTGATGCGTGCGTCCGGCTGTTCGGTGCCCACGGACGCGCTCGCCTGCTGATAGCGGGCCAGATAATCTTGATAGACCTGCCGCGAGGCGTCCGACTTGCGCTGCAGCTCGTCCAGGGTCACCGAAGCGGTGGTGCCGCCGGCCAGACGACCCCGGGCGGACCCCAGGGCGGACTGAAGGCTTGCGACCCGCTGGCGGGAGACCTCCGCCCGGGTCTGAAGCTCGGAGATGATGCGGTGCACTTCGGCCTGGATGCCGCTGTTGATGTCGGCCAGCTGCTTGTCGGCGGCGACGACGTCGGGATAGCGGGCGCCGTAGCGGTTCTCCAGCTCTGCGATCTGGGCGGTGAGCTGTGAGCGCTGCGCCCGCAGGTTCTGCAACACGTTGCTGTCCACCGAAACCGTCTTAGCGCCGCTGGCGTCTCCGGCGAGCTGGGAGCGCGCCACGTTCAGCCGGGCGAGATCGCCGCTATAGTCGGCCTGAGCCTGCGAAAGCTGCTCGTTGTAGCTGGTGGCCTCCTGCTC
The DNA here is from genome assembly GCA_964246615.1 of uncultured Caulobacteraceae bacterium. GTDB lineage: Bacteria > Pseudomonadota > Alphaproteobacteria > Caulobacterales > Caulobacteraceae > CAHJWH01. Next base: position 17,555 of record CAXTRP010000016.1, read on the forward strand.
GTTCAGAGCGGTGCCTTCGCTGCTGTACAGGCCATGTGAGGTGCGGAACTGGGCCAGCGCACTTGCGTCGTCCAGGGCGGCCTTGCGCAGGCTTTCCAACTTGTCGTTCAGCGCCGAGCCGGATTGCTTGGAGGAGCTGAGCTTCGCCTGGCTTTGAGCGACCAGATACTGGGCGGCGTAGCCATTGGCGATGCGCGCCGCCAGGATCGGGCTGCGCGAAGAGAAGCCGATGGTGATCACCGACGTCAAGCCTGAACGCTTGGCCTTCAGACCGCCCTGGACGAGCCCCACCGCCGCGTCGTGTCGGCGATCGGCGTCGATCGGGGCCTGGCGGTGCGAACCCGCCCAGAAGCTCGGATCCTGGTCCAGCTTGAGGACGGTGACGACCTGATCGGCGATGTCGCGCGATTGGACCAGCTGCACCTCAGTGTCGACGGTCGCGGAATCGGCCGGCTGAGCGGGCTGCACCTCTCCATTGGGACCGGGCCGCTGCGGCGCTTCGAGCACTACGCTCGTGCTGGCGGTATAGATGCGCGGAGCAAGGGCTGTGAACACCGTCGCCGCCAGGAAGATCGCCGCCGCGACAAGCGCAAACAGCCACCAGTGGGCGCGGAATACGGCGAACAGCCGCTGCGGGTCGAGCCG
>CAXTRP010000017.1:0-17443 GCA_964246615.1 uncultured Caulobacteraceae bacterium
GCCCTCGCGCTCGACCTCCGCCCGCTTTGCCGGGTCGCCCTTGTAGGTGAAGTCGGGGATGGCGTAGTTGCGGGCGTAGATCTCGCCGATCTCACCGGTCGGGAGATCGCGGCCCGCGTCGTCCAGGATCTTGATGACGGCCGAGGGCACAGCCTTGCCCACCGTTCCTGGATGGGCGAGCCACTCCTGCGAACTGCAATAGACGACCGTGTTCGTCTCGGTGGAGCCGTAGAACTCGGCGATCACAGGACCCCACCAGGCGATCATCCGCCGCTTCACGTCCGCAGAGCAGGGGGCGGCGGCGTGGACCACATGGCGCAGCGACGACACGTCGTAGCGCGCGCGCACCTCTTCGGGCAGCTTGAGGAGCCGCACGAACATGGTAGGCACGACATAGAGATGGGTCAGCCGGTGTTTATCGATGGCGCGGAGCAGCTCCTCGGCGTCAAAGCGCGGCTCCAGCCAGACCTGCGCGCCCGCAGCCGCCATGGTCAGGGCGAAGGCGTTGGGCGCGGAGTGGTACATGGGTCCGGTGACCACGGTCCGGATGCCGGGCTCCAGTCCCAGCAACATCACAACCATCTCGGCGGACTTCTGCGCCAGCTCCGGCGTCGTCGGGGCGCGGTGCACCCCCTTGGGGCGACCGGTGGTGCCGGAGGTGTAGATCACCGGCGGCAGCGCGGCGGCCGAGACCACGGCGGCGGGCTCCTGCTCCCCCACCCAGCGGTCCCAGTCGAGCCGGTCGGCCGGCACGCTGCAGGCCGCCTCGGGGACGCCATAGGCCCCCGCGATCTCCGGCGGCGTGGCGACGACCAGGACGAGGAGGTCGCCGCTAATAAGGCCCTCAAGCTGCGCCAGCAGGTCGGCATGCACGACCAGCACCTTGGCCTCGCTGTCCTTCAGGATGTAGGCGATCTCGTCGCCGCGCAGGTGCCAGTTCAGCGGGATGGCGGCCATGCCCGCCAGGTTGGCCGCGGCGCTGGCTTCGAAATAGGCGAGGTCGTTGCGGAGCAGCAGGGCCACGGCGCCGTCCGCACCCATGCCGCGCGCCATGAACCCGCCCGCCGCGCGCCGCGCATGCTCCAGAATGTCGGCGTAGGCGATCTGGCGCTGGCCGCTGATGACGCGGCCGGGCGGCGGTGGGGCGGCGGCGACGCGGGCGTCCTGCGCCGGCTCAGGCTGATCCTGCACTCACCGCCTCCCTAAGGCTGTCTAATTTGTTGTTGATGGTCCAGGCCGAAGACCGCCACGAACAGGCGGCGGGATCAACCCGGAAAGCATAGCGCAGCCGGCTAACACCATTGTCTGAGACGGCAGGTCAAATTCCAAGCGATCAGTGCGCATTCCGATCGGGAATGCCTCGCCTGCAGGGTTTCAGGGGTGAAAAGTTAGGATCATCACGGTTGCTCTTGCGCCGGGCATGCGTGTTACTGTCGGGTTGCTCAGCGCGGCTTTCTCCACGAGCCCGCGAGCGACAAGCCAAGGAAAGTCGAAAATGCCCAAGCTAGCCGGCAAGGTCGCCCTGGTCACCGGGTCCGGCCGGGGCATCGGGCGGGAACTGGCGCTGAAGCTTGCGGGGGAGGGCGCCCGCGTCGTCGTCAACGACCTCGACGAAGCCCCTGCGACGGAGGTGGTGACCGCCATCAGGGACGGGGGCGGCGAGGCCGTGGCGTGCGTCGGCGACGTCACCGCGCCGGACTTCGGCGAGCGCTTCGTCAATACTGCGCTCCAGACCTTCAACGGCCTGGACATTCTCGTCAGCAACGCGGGCTACACCCGCGATGGCGTGATCCAGAAGATGAGCGACGCGCACTTCGAAGAGATGATGGACGTCCACGTCATGGCGCCCTTCCGCATCCTGCGGGCGGCGGCCGAGCCCATCCGCGCACTTGCAAAGGCCGAGGCCGCCGCGGGTCGGGAGGTGATCCGCAAGGTGGTGCTGGTGTCGTCCATGGCGGGCACGAGCGGGAGCGCCGGACAGGTGAACTACTCGTCGGCGAAGTCGGCCCTGCTCGGCATGGCCAAGTCCATGTCCAAGGAGTGGGGACGTTACAAGGTCTGCGTGAACTGCGTCGCCTTCGGCTTCATCGACACCCGCCTGACCAAGGGCTACGACGATCCCGCCTCCCGCATCGAGATCGGGGGCGAGGCCATACAGGCCGGCGTGCCGCGACAGACCCTGGACATGGTGTCCGCCGTGGTGCCCCTGGGCCGCGTGGGCACGCCCCAGGAGGGCGCGAACGGCGTCTACCTGCTCTGTTCGCCTGAAAGCGACTATGTCAGCGGGCAGGTGCTGGTGGTCGGCGGCGGTTTGAGCTGAACGCGGCCGCTCACCGACGGAAGCTCTAGGCGCCCGCGCGCCATGTGGCCCCGGCATGGCGCCGCCCGGCAGGGAATTTGACTAATGGGGTCGGGAAGCCGACCTCTCCGTCCGGTCGCGCGCGCTACGATCGCGGACGCGACATCGCGGGACGGCTCCGGGCGCAGCGCCGCTGGAGAGAGCGCCGCCTTGCCGGATGCAGGAGAGGAACCATGGTCAAGCCGCGAGTAGCCGGGGTCGGGATGATCCCCTTCGCCAAGCCCGGCAAGAGCGAGGACTGGGACGTCATGGCCGAAAAGGCCGCCCGGCTCGCCCTGGAGGACGCGGGCGTCAGCTACGACCAGATCCAGCAGGCCTATGTCGGTTACGTCTACGCCGACTCCACCGCCGGCCAGTCGGCGCTGTACCGCATCGGCTGCACAGGCATCCCGATCGTCAACGTCAACAACAACTGCGCCACCGGATCGACCGCCCTGCACCTGGCGCGCCAGATGGTGGAACTCGGCGGCGCGGACTGCGTGCTGGCCTTGGGCTTCGAACAAATGGCGCCCGGCGCGCTGGGCGCGATCTTCTCGGACCGCAAGCACGTGGCCGACCACCTGCTCCAGTCCATGCTCCAGGCGCAGGGACACGATCCCTTCGCGCCCTTCGCCGCCCAGCAGTTCGGCGGCGGCGGCGTGGACTACCAGAAGCGCTACGGCGCCAAGGACGAGACCTTCGGCCGTATCTCGGTCAAGGCGCGGGCGCACGCCGCCAACAACCCGCTCGCCCTGTTCCGCGACCCGCTCACGCTGGAAGAGGTGATGGCGTCCAAGCCGCTCTACGGTCCGATCACCCGCTATCAGGCCTGCCCGCCGACGTGCGGCGCCGCGGCGGCGGTGATCGTATCGCCGGCCTTCGCCGCGCGCCACGGGCTGGATGCGCCCGTGGAGATCCAGGGCCAGGCCATGACCACCGACCCCGCCTCGAGCTTCGAGGGCGCCTCGATGATGAAGGTGATCGGCTACGACATGTCCAAAGACGCCGCGCGGCAGGCTTACGAGGCGGCGGGGATCGGGCCGGAGGACATCCAGGTCGTCGAACTGCACGACTGCTTTACGGCCAACGAGCTGATCACCTACGAGGCGCTTGGCCTGTGCTCCGAGGGCGGCGCCGAGCAGTTCATCCTGGACGGCGACAACACTTATGGCGGCCGCTTCGTCACCAACCCGTCCGGCGGCCTGCTGTCCAAGGGCCACCCGCTGGGCGCCACGGGGCTGGCGCAGTGCTACGAGCTGACCCAGCAACTCCGCGGCACGGCGGGCCAGCGGCAGGTGGAAGGCGTTGAGCACGCGCTCCAGCACAACCTGGGCCTTGGCGGGGCCTGCGTCGTGACGGTGTACGGCCGGGCCTAGGCTTGAGCGGCGCGGTGCAGGACGCCGCGGCTGACGACGGCGAGGCGATCGAGTCTGATCGCTTCGTTCAAAGCCGATAAGTCAGCGTGCCGGCGGCCCGCCGTTCAGGATCGGGTTGAAAAGCGCCAGCGCGTTTCGGATCGCCGTCCCATGCGCCAGCTGTTGTTGTTCGGCGGTGGCGCAATCCAGATATTTGGCTTTCAGGCCGGCTTCGGAACAAAGGGCGAAGAAGCTGGTGTGGGTGGCGCCGGGCACGACGACGAGCGTGGCGTGCGGGATCAGCGAGGCCGCCAGCGCCGCTCCGATATCCGGCGTCGCGATCACATCCTCCGATCCGACGATGAGGGTCACCGGAACTTTGATGGTTCCCAAACTTTGCGGCGCGATCGCTATGACCGGGGCGGGCGCCATGACGAAGGCGGCCTTCGCCGCAGGGATACTGCGGTCGTCGCCCATGTGGGCGATCAGCGCCTGCAGGACGGGGGGATAGCCAGGCTTGGCCGGATCGAACAGCGGCAGCGCCGCCGCCGGTGGGCAGGCTTTCGCCGTATGGGTGGCGCAGAACTGATCAAACAGCCTGCCATCGAAGATGCCGCCAACGGCAAGCAGGGCCGTCAGGCCGCCCATGGACCAGCCCGCAATCCCTACCCGTTGCGGATCGACATGGGCGCCCAGCGCCGGGTCTTTCGCCACGGCGGCCAGCGCCACCTTGAGGTCGTCCGCACGAAGCCACCAGAGCAGGGCGCCCCCGGGTGTCTGTGGGTCCACCAGGTTGTTGCCAGGATGGTCCACCGAGATCACCACATAGCCGGCGCGGGCGAGCGCCAAGCCGAACCAGGCGGTGGTCTGCGCCGAGCCGTTGAAGCCGTGAGAGAAGAGAAGGATGGGGTAGCGTCGCGCGCTTGCAAAGGGTGCGTCCGGTGCGACCTGCCCGATGAGGAGGTCGGGATCGCCCGCTGGGCCGACATCCCTCGACGCCGTCTGGGCTGTCGGTTCGGCCGGGTACCAGATAGTGGCTTTCAAGGTGGGGCTCGCATCCGCGTTGCGGACGGCGGCGCTCGGCTGGGTGACGACAAGATGGCGTTCGCCCACGACCTGCGCGGCCGCGCCGCCCGCCACTCCGAACCAGCCGACCAGGACCAGCGTGGCGATCCAACGCCTGACGTTCACGCGCCCACTCCGATGTTTCCGCCCTCTACCATCTCGATGTCTTTCACCACCGGCGTCAGGCGCCTGTGGGCATGTCCTTGAACGCCACGTCGCGGTCGACCCGGATGTCGAGCGGCAGGCCGAGCACCCGTTCGGCTATGATGTTCTTCAGGATCTCGTCGGTGCCGCCGGCGATCCTGAGCGCCGCGCCCCACCACCAGTTCTTGCGGAACGCCTCGCTCATGGGATCGTCCACGATCCCGGACTGGTCGAGCCAGTCCATGGCTTCGGACGCCATGGCCTGGGACTGGCTGGCGGAGACCACCTTGCCGACGGAGGCCTCGGGCCCGGGGGTCGCGCCGCGGGACAGCGCGGTCAGCGACCGGAAGCGGGTCAGCTTCAGGCCTTCCGCCATGACGTACCAGTCGGCGAGCTTCTGGCGGAAGCCGCCGTCTTCTAGCGCGGAGCCTTCCCCGTCGGGGCCGGGCAGTTCGCGCCCGAGCGCCATCAGCTCCGGCCAGTTGGGACCGGAGCCGCCGCCCACCGCCAGCCGCTCGTTCATCAGGGTGACCAGCGCCACGTTCCAGCCCTTGCCAACCTCGCCCAGCCGCTGGCTGTCCTTCACCCGCAGGCCGCTGAAATAGACCTCGTTGAAGTCGCTATCGCCCGAAGCCTGGTGGATCGGCCTGATCTCGATACCGGGCGCACGCATGTCGATCCAGAACATGGTGAGGCCCTTGTGCTTGGGCACATTGGGGTCGGTGCGCACCAGGACGATGCCGAAGTCGGAATAATGCGCGCCCGACGTCCAGACCTTCTGGCCGTCGATGATCCAGTCGCCCGACCCGTCGTCGGCGCGCACCGCGCGGGTACGGCTGGCCGCCACGTCCGAGCCGGCCGACGGCTCGCTGAACAGCTGGCACCAGATCTCCTCGCCCTTGACCGCTGGCCCTACGAACCGCGTCTTCGTGGCGTCGTCGGCGAAGGCCATGACGGTCGGCACGCACATGCCAAGCCCGATGGAGAAGAAGCCGTAGTCGAGCTGGTGCTTGGCCTCCTCCTGGCCGAAGATCACCTGGTCCATGGGCGTGCCGCCGCCCCCGCCCCACTCGCGCGGCCAGGTGATGCAGGCGTAGCCGGCCTCGGCCTTGCGCGCCTGCCAAGCCTTGGCCGCGGCGAGCTCCTGACCGAGGTCTGCGGGATATGCGCGGGCGGGGGCGTGGGTGTCGAGCCAGGCTCGCGCGCGGCTGCGGAAGGCGGCCTCTTCGGCGTTGTCGGCGAAATCCATCGTCGTATCCTCAATCAGGCCGCGTTGCGGCGCTCGAGCCGGCGCACCAGCCGCTCCCGCCACACTGGCGGGCCGCCGAGCGCGAGGCCGAGCTGGCGCGATCGGCGCAGGTGCAGGTGGCAGTCCACCTCCCAGGTAAACCCCATGCCGCCGTGCGTCTGTACGTTTTCCTTGGCCGCAAAGTCGTAAGCCGCGCTGGCGGACAGCCGCGCCGCCGCCGCCGCCTCCGGCAGCTCCGCCGCGTTCGAGGCGAGCGCCCAGGCGCCGTAGTAGGCGTTGGAGCGGGCGAGCTCGGTCTTGACGTACATGTCGGCCAGCTTGTGCTTGATGGCCTGGTAGCCGGCGATCACCCGGCCGAAGGCGTAGCGTTCCAGGGCGTAGGTCCGCGCCATCTCCAGACAGCGGTCCGCCCCGCCCACCTGCTCGAAGGCGAACATCACCGCCGCGCCGTCCAGGATGGTGGACAGCATCTGCGCCCCCTCTTCGGCGCCGCCGAGGCGCTCGCAAGGCGCGCCCTCGAAGCCGAGCCGCGCGGCGCTGCGGGTGGGGTCGAGCGTGGCCACCGTCTCGCGCGTGACGCCGGCGACAGCGAGATCGACAAGGAAAAGGCCGGCCCCCTCCGGCGTCCTGGCCAGGACGATGGCGTGGGTGGCGATGTCGCCATCGGTGACCGGGTGCTTGACCCCGGTCAACCGGTCGCCCTCTACCGTCGCCGTCACCCTGTCCGGCGCCAAGGCGCCCGGCGCCTCGGCGGTGGCGAGGCAGCCGATGACCTCGCCGCCGGCCACTCCGGGCAGGAGCGCCGCCTTCTGCGCCTCGCTCCCGAAGCGCAGCACGGCCTCGGCGAAGATGTAGACGGTGGAGGCGAAGGGGATGGGCGCCACGACCCGGCCCAGCTCCTCGGCGATGGCGCACAGCTCCACGTGGCCGAGCCCCGTTCCGCCATAGGCCTCCGGGATGGCCGCGCCGGTCCAGCCCATCTCGGCCACCGACCGCCAGAGCGCGGCGTCATAGCTTTTGTCGGGGTCGTTCAGGACGGCCCGGGTGATGGCGGGCGGGCATCGCGCGTCCAGGAACTTGCGCGCCTCGTCCTTCAGGAACTTCTGGTCGTCGGAATAGTCGAAATTCATCTAGGATACTTTCGGGTGAAGCCTACGAACCCGGGCTTGTCCGAGCCAACCCAGCCGCGGACAGGCCCGGCGGCAGCCGTGCGTCGAGGGCGGCTGCAATCGCCTGCAGGCCCTCCGCCGTCGGGTGATAGGCCACCGTCGAAAAGGGGATAAGCGGGACGGAGAACGCCCAGGGAGAGACCCAGGGGGCCGTCGCACAGACGTCGTGCCCCTTGGTGAGTTCCGAGACCCGAACCAGCGAGGCTCCGCCCTTTGCGGCCGCGTCAGCCGTAATGCGCGCCAGGCGGGCGGCCACGACCCGGCCCCGCTCCAGGTGCGCCGGCGACAGGGGCAGGCGGTCGGGGCAGGCGCCCGCGGCCGGCAGCACCGTCGTATAGTCGAGGAACACCAGCTCGGCCCGTGGCGCCCGGGCGTGCACGGCCTGCGCGATCTGCAGCATGGCGGCGCCGAGCGCGTCCAGCCGCTGATCGACCACCGCGTCCGGCGTGGCCGTGCAGAGCGGCTTGCGGATGACGGCGGGCACGACCTCCGGCCGCGCCTCGCAGGACCAGGCGTACAGGTTGCCGATATAGGCCACATCGTTGCCGCCGGTGGTGACCGTCACCAGACGCGTGGCGGCGCCGACCGCGTCGATCTGGGCGGGCAGCGAGAACTTGCCGGGGCGCAACACGTCTGCGGTGGTGGTGGCGCTGCAAGACCGGTCGGCGAGCGACAATCCGCGTTTGCGGGCCAGCAGGTGGGCGTAGTCGTCCGCCGACTGGGAACAGGGCGCCGGCGCATCTTCGGCCCGGGTCGCCACGCCCGGACCCGCGGCGAAGGAGCTGCCGAGCGCGACATACTCCGCACCCGCCGGCGCCTGGCTCGCGGCAGCCTGCGCGGATGCGGGCTGGACACTCATCATAGCCGCGAGCGCTGCCGACACGGATGAGAGCAAGGATGTCGTCATGCTACGTCGTCTCGACAACCCCGTCATCTTCGCACCGCTCCGATCCGTTTACCGGTAGCGATAGCTAAGCGTAAAGCCGTACGTCGCCGGCATGCCCGCATAGCGCGCATACACGTCCACGACGTGGACCTTGAAGTAGGAGTAGTAGGTGTCGGTGACGTTGCGCCCCCAGAGCTGCAGCCGCCAGCTGTCCTTCTGAATACCCGCCCTCAGGTCCAGCAGGGCGTAGGAGGGAACCTTCAGGTTGGGATTGTAGCTGACGTCGTCGTATATTCGGCTCTGGTAGCTGGCGTTTCCGCCCACAAAGGCGGTGATGTCCTGCCGTAACGGCCAGTCGTACTCGGCGTCCAAGTTTGTCTGCCATTCCGGAACGACGGGGAACCGTTGTCCGGAGATGTTCACCAACTGAGCCTGCGAGTTGTAGGTCGAGAAGTTCCCGTCGATGTTGCTGTGGGCGTAGCTGACCACCGGCGTGACCGTCAGCCCTTCGATCGGCCGCCAGATACCCGACAGCTCAAAGCCTTCGACGTTGGAATGGGGAATGTTGATCAGCCTCGGGAGATCGCCGAGCAGCGGGTCGGGAACGCTGCCGTTAATCTGCTTATTGAAGTAGTCATAGTAGTAGGCCGCCCCGTCGAGCTGGAGCGTACGGTTGAAGAGCGACGACTTGAAACCGACTTCGGTGGCCAGCAGGCTCTCCTGCTTGGCCGGCGTGAGCTGTGAAGCGACGGTCGCGGCCAGCGGCTCGAAGCTGCCGGCCTTGTAGCCCCGGCTCAGGTTGGCGTAGAGAAGAGTGCTTGGGATGACCTTCCACTCCGCACCCCCGCGCCAGGATACGTTGTTCTGGTTGAGGTTCTCGTGGACGAAACCCGGCTGACCGTTGGCCAGGATGGTGGTGGCGCCGCCTGGTCCCGCATTGATGCCCGGCGGACCTAACAGGTTGGTGAAATTACCGGCGCTTATATTCTGGACGATCTGGCTGACCAGCGAGCTGAAGTCGTTACCGTTGTCCAGTTGCCCGCCGGTGAAGGACTTGTTGACCTGGGTGTAGCGCACGCCGCCGTTCAGTGTGATCGTGCTGGTGATCGGGTAGTCGCCGTGGACAAAGCCGGCATAGGTGTAGGCCTTCTGCCGTCCCTCGATGCGGCTACCGTCAATGGGAAGGCCTAACGCCGTGCTGCTCGACGACTGCGAGAAGTTCTGCAGGATGTTCTGCCAGGAGCCGTCGTACTCGTAGTTGCCGCCGACGATCCAGTTGCCCCGCCCGGCGAACTTGCCAGCCAGTCGAAGCTCTTGATAGGTCGTGTCGAGGAAGCCGGTCTGCAGCGCCTCGTAATTCGTCACGGTGGTTCCGTCCCCGTCGAACGGATAGAACTGCTGGAACTTCTGGTAGGACGTCAGCGAAGTCAGGGTCATGTCGCCCCCGAGATCGTAGTCGATCCGAGCAGATCCCATGTAGAGGCCGTTGTTCTTCGCGTACCCGACGCAGCTGTTGCTGGTGCCCGAGTTGCTGATGCACTGGTTCCAGTCGGCGGCCCGATCATTGGCCGGCGCATGAGCGTAGCTGGTCAGCGCAGCCGGAACCGGGGATTGGTTGTTCAGCGGCAGTATGCCTTCCAGCTGCGGAGCCTGGGTGTCCGACCGGTCGTTGAAGCCGCTCAGCGTCAACAGCACACGTAGGTGAGAGGTCGGCTTCCACAGCGCCGAGATCCGTGCGGTGGTGAAGTTCTGCTCACCGAGCGTCGCATCGCGCGTGTAGCTCTGCTGCCAGCCGTCCCCCTGCCGAGTGCGGACGGCGAAGCGGAGGTCCAAGGTGTCGGTCACGGGGCCGCTGACGAAGGCCTGGACGTCGCCGGTGTTGAAGCGGCCGTAGCTGAGGTCCGCACCTGCCTCGAAATGATCGGCTGGCTTGGCGGCGATGTAGTTGACCGCGCCTCCGGTGGAGTTCTCGCCGAACAGGGTGCCCTGCGGACCTTTCAAGATTTCCACACGCTCAAGATCAAGTGTCGAGCCCGAAGACAGGATGGAAAACGGCAGCGGCACCTCGTCGTTGTATATGCTGACGGCCGGCGCGCTAGCCAGGGCCGTATCGGCAAAGCCCACGCCGCGAATGCTGAAGATGGGCGAGCCGTTGAAGCCGTAGGTGTAGCTGAAGCCGGGCGCGATCTTGCTCAGCTGGGTGGCGTCGGTGATGCCGAGCTTGGTCAGGGTCTGGCCTGACGCCGCCTGGATGGACATGCCGACGTTCTGGATGTTTTCCGAGCGCTTCTGGGCGGTCACCACGACTTCGCCCACCGTGGTGTTGGCGTCGCCGACCGGGGATGTCGCGGGAGGGACGGTGCGCGAGCCCAGGGTGGCGTCCTGCGAAGAGGTCGGTACGGGCGATGTTACGGCGTTTCCGCTCCCGCCGACGTCGCGCGTCTGAGCTTGGGCGCTTGCGGAAAGGCCGAAACAACCCGTCGCCCAGGCCAGGGCGAATAGGGAAACATTGCTGGCGTTACGTATGGTCATAAACTCCCCACGAAGGACTTGTTCCCGGTCTTCCGCCGGGCTCACGATCAGGTGTTTAGAGGTACTTCATCAACCACTTAGGCGGTTGCTATCGTATAAAAATAAATACTTAATACAGACCAACCCGTCGCATCTGCTATCGTCTTACAAAGCCTAAGTCCGAGCTGTGACGCCCATGAAGCGTACCATTGGGCCATGACGTGCAACGTCGCCTAAGGTCAAGATTTTGCCACGTCCGTCCAATTCAAACGCTTCTTCCATCATTCCCGGCACGAATGGCCGCGCCATTCTTTGGACGCTTGTCTACCTGTTCTGATGATCGTCGGTTTTCAGGCGGCGGGCTGGATAGATGGGCAAAGCAGCGTCAGCCATCCTGCCGAGGCGACAATCTTAACTATGGTGTAAGTGACGTCTCACTGAAGGGAAGTGATCTGCACGCCCTACCGCCTGATGCGCGATCCGAAGTCTAAGGCCGCCGCCTCGCGTCACCGCGCCTCCGCCGGCTCCGTGGCGAGGGTCTCGCGGCAGGCCTTGATGAAGGCCCTGACGGGCGGACGCGGGTCCCACCGGATCCGAGTTGCGCAGCAGAGCGGCGCCAGGGGCGAGGACTCAAGGTAGGGCACCACTGAAAACCGTCGCCTGAACGACTCGGTGGTCGTGTAGGGCAGGGCGATGACGCCGAGCGCGTCGGTGGACGCAACGATGCGCTTCACGATGGGAAAGAAGTCGATGATGTGGATGCGTGTCTGCGAGTCCACACCCTGGCTTTCGTAGATGTCACGGATGAAGGTTCCGTACGGGCGCGACTCCGATGGGGAGACGAAGTCGTACTTGGCCAGATCGACCCGGGTCACCGGGTCTGTATCCAGCAGCGGATGGCCGTGGCGCACAAAGAGGGTGGTCCGAAGCGGCGAAAGCCACTCGCGCTTGAACTCCGGAAGCTCGCTGAAGGCCGCATCGAACCCGATCGCGACATCGATGCCACCGTTGCGCAGCGTCTCCGCCGTTCGCTCGAAACTGGCTGTGCTGACGTCCAGGACGATCCGGGGATGGCGCGCCACCAGGACGTTCAGGGGTGCGACGAGCAGCCATTCCACAGACGCCGGGGAGACGCCGATCCGCAGGACGCCGGCGTAGGGATCGTCGGCGCCGCGTGGATTGCGCATGAGCGAGCGGGCGTCGTCCAGCAGCCGTGCCGCCCGGTCCACGAAGACGCGCCCCTCCTCCGTCAGCATGGCCCCGCGGGATGTGCGATGGAAGATGCGGTAGCCGAGCTGGCGCTCAAGCTCTGCGATGCTTTTGGTGATCGCCGACTGCGTGACGCCCACCGCCGCCGCGCCCGCCGTGAACGAGCCGGCGCGCGCGGCGGCGACGACGTGGTTGAGGCGGAGTTCGAACATGGCCAATTCCTACCGGGCATACATTGCCCGTACAATGCATTTGACGCGCCGGGCGGGATGAGGAGTCTGGCTTGGCGTCGTCCGCGAGGCCATGACCGCGTTGGATTTCGTCCTTCGGGAGCATCGGTGCGCGAAGCACGCTGAATCCGATGGAAGTGCACCCCCCGATCGCCGCAAAGAGCGACAGGCCTGCAGGCATTTAGTTTGAACGACCAGTTTTCTCACCTCTGTACAACCAGCGTGGGCTGCCTTTGACATGACGGATACCGAAGGCCGAACCGCGTTCATCACCGGCGGCGCCAACGGCATCGGCCTGGGAATGGCCCGGGCCCTCGCCGCCGCGGGCGCGAAGCTCGCGCTCGCCGACCTCGACGCGGAGGCGCTGCGCCGCGCCGAGGGGGAGCTGTCGGCCTACACGAAGGTGTGGACCGTCGTCCTGGATGTGCGCGACCGGGAAGGGTTCGCCCGCGCGGCGGACGAGGCGGAACAGGCGCTCGGGCCGGTGTCGCTGCTGTTCAACAATGCGGGGGTGTTCGGAGGCGGCCCGGCCCACAGCCTGAGCTATGCGACGTGGGATTGGGGGATGGGCGTCAACGTCGGGGGCGTGATCAACGGGCTGCAGGTCTTTCTTCCCCGCATGGTCGAGCGCGGCGGGGGCGGCCACATCGTCAACACCGCATCCAGCGCCGGCTTGGCGGCCTCGGCGACCGGCGTTCTCTATCACACCTCCAAGTTCGCGGTGGTGGGCCTGTCGGAGACGCTCCGGCTGGAGCTTGCGCCGCTCGGCATCGGGGTCACGGTGCTCTGCCCAGGACCAGTGGCCACCGCCCTTATCGACAACACCCGCAAGCTCCGGCCGCCCTCGTCGGCGCCTCGCAACCGGGCGCTTGAGCAGAAGGGCTCCACCACCGAACGCTCCCGGCAGATGTCGACGCTCCTGGCGCAGGGCGCTTCGCCCGACGAGGTCGGACGGCTGGTGCTTGGCGCCGTCCGGGACAACCGGCTCTACGTCCACACGGACCGCTCTGCGGTCGCGGATATCCAGGCGCGCAGCCAGGCGTTGCTCGACGCCATGCCCGCCGTTTGACGATGGACACGACGATGGCTGGTTATACGACGATCCAGGTGGTGCGCGATGGCCCCGTGGACTGGCTGACGCTGAACCGGCCGGAGCGGATGAACGCCCTGAACGGCGTCATGGTGCGCGAACTCTGGGCTTACTTCGGCGAGTTGCAGAGCGACTACGCCTGTCGGATCGTGGTGCTGCGCGGGGCCGGCGCGGCTTTCTGCGCAGGGCTGGACCTGAAGTCGAGCGAAGACCCCAACCACCAGCTCCCCACGCCTCTGGACGGGCCGGATGCGTCACTGTCGGGCGTCGTGCGCCGGATGCGCTCCTGTCCGCAGGCGATCGTCTCGCTGGTGCACGGCGCGGCCTGTGGCGGCGGCCTGATCCTGGCGCTGGCGTCAGACATCCGCCTCGCGGGCGAGAGCGCCCGGATGAACGTGGCTTTCGTCAAGCTCGGCCTGTCCGGCTGCGAGCTGGGGACCAGCTACTTTCTGCCCCGCTCCGTGGGCCTGTCGGTCGCCGCCGAGCTGATGATGACCGGGCGCTTCATCGGCGCGGCGCGGGCGCTGGCCACGGGCCTGGTCTCGGAGGTCGCCGCCGACGACCGCCTGAAGGAGGCCGCGGACGCCCTGATCGCCGACATGCTCAAGACCTCTCCGCTCGGCCTCCGCAAGACCAAGGAGACCCTGGCCCTGGCGAGCCGGCTGAGCGACCTTGACGCGGTCATCCAGCTCGAAGAGCACGCCCAGCTTCTCTGCCTGCAAGGTCCGGACTTCGCCGAAGCCACCGCCGCCTTCATGGAAAAGCGCCCGCCGCGCTTCGGGGGCGCCTAACCAGGAGCTTCTTCTACTTCGGCCTGCGAAGCCAAGGCGATCGCGTCGTGTCTGGGGCCGTCAGGCAACGCGTGTCTCAACGTTCCGCGTGCTTGACCCCCGCCGCATCAAGAACTTCCCACTTCTCTGAGGCAAATCCAACATCTCCGACGCCTCACCCATGCGTACGGCTCGTAGAGGTGCGGCTATAGCTTGGTGGAGACCATGTGGAAGCCACGCCCAACGAAACACAGGGCTCCGAGCAGTTGCACTTCACAACTCGTCGATTTGGCGAAGAAACTGGAGCGGGCGAAGAGATTCGAACTCTCGACCCCAACCTTGGCAAGGTTGTGCTCTACCACTGAGCTACGCCCGCTCACGGCGCGCCGCCGTGGCCGAGACCTCGACGGAGGCGGGGTTTAAGCAGAAGCTTTGGGGCTTGGCAAGGCGGGCGCATGCGGGCGGCGCAGTGTCAGCGACCGAGCCTGGGGGTGCGCAGACGGCGCTTGTTGATGTGGTCTGCAGGCGTTGTGTCCTGGGTGGGGGCCTCACCACGGAAATAGAAGCGCTGCCAGGCTTCACGCACCGCGTCGGGGTCGCGGCGGTCGAGCTTGGCGTTGAACACCGAGCGCTCGCGCAGCCACGCCTCGTACTGGCGGCGGAGCGCCGGGTCCGAGGCCAGGGAGCGGCGCACGGGCTGTACCTGCTCAAGCGCGCGATGCGGGGTGAGGCTGATGAAACAGAACGGCTCGCCCTTCTCGAAGCGCACCTTGCCGGGGCGCGTGAACAGCCAGTTCATGGTGAAAGGGAAGGGCAGCCAATCGGTTTCCACGATCCCGGCCAGGGGCTGGATGCCATCCTTCACGTGGTTGGGCGGGCCGCCCGCCCACATGTCCCACCCCGGCTTGGTGCGGAACAGATAGCCGGTGTGAAAGGTCAGCACGCCCTCGCTGAAATGGGTCTTGGCGAAGTCATGGAAGTCCGGGTGCGGGCGGTCGGGGGTCAGGCGGATGTCCTCGATGGCCTTGCCGCCGTTCCACTCGGCGGTGAAGCTGAGGGGGGAGAGCAGCTCCCAGCCCGTCGTGTTGGCCATGGTCATGGGACGGCAGCGGTAGGGATGGCGCTCGGCGAAGCGGTCCATCCATCCGCGGTTCGGCCGGCCCGGCACGCTCTCGGGCGGCCGGTTGCTGAGCGCGAAGCATTCCAGCTCCATGGGCGGCGAGCCGCGGGTCAGGTCGATGCGCAGCGTCGTGGGAGGTGCGGTGATCTCCGGAGCGCTCTGCGGCTCGGCGCCGGGTGCGGGACGGGGGTCGATCTCGGCCATGCGCTCAGCTAAACGCCGCGCCGGGCCGGGCGTCAAACCCCGCCGGAGGAGAAGGCCGTGAGCGACCCGTCAGCCGGCCGCGACCCGTTCACGCGTGCGGCGCTGTTCGCCTTCCTCGACGCGCACGGGATCGATCACGCCACGATCGATCACCCGCCGGTATTCCGGGTGGAGGAGGGCAGGGCGATCAAGGCCGCCATGCCGGGCGGTCACAGCAAGAACCTGTTTCTGAAGGACGCGCGGGGACAGCTCTGGCTGATCAGCGCGCTGGGCGACACGGTGATCGACCTGAAGCGCACGCCAGCGGCGATCGGGTCGGCCAAGCTCTCCTTCGGCTCGCCGGAGCGGCTCTGGGAGGCTTTGGCCGTACGCCCCGGATCGGTGACGGCGCTGGCCCTGGTCAACGATCCAGGGCGGCGCGTGCGATTTGTGATCGATGCGGCGCTGCTCGCCTGCGACGCGCTGAACTTCCATCCCTTGTCCAACGACGCCACCACCGCGATCTCGCACGCCGGCTTCCTCCGCTTCCTGGAAGCGCTGGGGCGGGCGCCGCAGCCGGTGGACTTTGCGGCCCTCGCAACCGGCTAGGGCTGACCGTTGCCGCCGGAGGAGCCATAAACCTGCCCGTTGGCGTAGCTGGCGTTGGGATCGGCCAGCTGCACGTAGATGGAGGCGAGTTCGGCCGGCTGGCCGGCGCGGCCGAGCGGGGTTTGGGCGCCGAACTGCTCCAGCTTCTCCTGCGTGGCGCCCCCGCTGACCTGGAGCGGCGTCCATATGGGACCGGGCGCCACGCCGTTGACCCGGATGCCCTTGGGGCCCAGCTGCTTGGCCAGCGACTTAATGAAGTTCATCGTCGCGGCCTTGGTCTGGGCGTAATCGTAGAGGTCGGCGCTCGGATTATAAGCCTGCTCCGAAGTCGTGGCGATGATGCAGGCGCCGGGGCGCATGTGCGGCAGCGCCGCCTTGATGATCCAGAATGGCGCGTAGAGGTTGGTCTTCATCGTCCAGTCGAACTGCTCGGTGGAAATGTCCAGGATCGAGGCGTGGGCCTGCTGTCGGCCGGCGTTGCTGACCAGGATGTCCAGGCCGCCCAGCCCCTGCGCGGCGCGTGACACCAGCGCCTGGCAGAAGGCCTCCTCTCGCAGATCGCCCGGAATGGCCACCGCCGTGCGGCCCTCTGCACGGATCAGGGCGACCACTTCGCGGGCGTCGGGCTCCTCGGTCGGGTAGTAGTTGATGGCCACGTCGGCGCCTTCGCGGGCGTAGGCGATGGCGGCGGCCCGGCCCATGCCGCTGTCGCCCCCGGTGATCAGCGCCTTGCGGCCGGCGAGGCGGCCTGAACCGCGGTAGCTGGTCTCCCCGTGGTCTGGACGGGGCGACATGCGGCTGGCAAGGCCGGGCCAAGGCTGAGACTGGGCGGGGAAGGGCGGGCGCGGGTACTTGGTCGTGGGGTCCTGCAGGGGCTGGGCGGGTGCGCTGGGCGCTGCGGATTGGGCCAGCACAGGTGCGGCGGCCGCCGCAGCGAGGCCCAGTCCCGCGCCGCCGCTGACGATGTTCCGCCGCGATATCGATCCGTTGTCGCTCTCGTTCATGTCGCCTCACCCAGGTTTGTCCGAGCAACTTGAGGGCTGCGGCTTTTGTTGCGGACGAAAGCGAGACGTCATCGACCTTTGCGCCGCCGGGGTGGCCCGAGGCATAGTCTCCGCTCCGCCGTCCCGAGTCGTTTCCTTGCCCATCCACCGCCTGCCGCTGGAGACCGTGAACCGCATCGCCGCCGGCGAAGTGGTGGAACGGCCTGCATCCGCGGTGAAGGAGCTGGTGGAGAACGCGGTGGATGCGGGCGCCACGCGCATCGAGGTGCAGGCCGACGCGGGCTGGGGCGCATCCTGGTGGCCGATGACGGCTGCGGGCTCACGGTGGGCGAGCTGACCATGGCTGTGGAGCGGCACGCCACCTCCAAGCTGCAGCCGGACGCCGACGGGCGCTACGACCTGTTGCAGATCGCGAGCTTCGGCTTTCGGGGCGAGGCGCTGCCGTCGATCGGCTCGGTGGCGCGGCTCAGCCTGTCGTCACGCGCCAGGGGCGCGGCGGACGCCTTCAGCC
>CAXTRP010000017.1:17470-18076 GCA_964246615.1 uncultured Caulobacteraceae bacterium
GTGCGCGAGCTGTTCTACGCCACCCCGGCGCGGCTCAAGTTCATGAAGTCCGAGCGGGCGGAGGCTCTGGCGATCACCGAGGAGGTCAAGCGTCAGGCGATGGCGCGCGAGGCGGTGGCCTTCAGCCTGGACCTGGACGGCCGCAAGGTGCTGCGCCTGCCCGCGGAGGCGGCGGGTGCTTCGGGGCGGCTGGACAGGCTGGCGGCGATCCTGGGGCGCGACTTCCACGACAACGCCATCGCGCTGGACATGGCTAGGGAGGGCGTGCGGCTGAGCGGCTACGCCGGCCTGCCGACCTATTCGCGGGGCAACGCCGGTCACCAGTACCTGTTCGTCAACGGCCGGCCGGTGCGCGACCGGCTGCTGGGGGGCGCGCTGCGGGCGGCCTATGCGGACTTCCTGGCGCGCGATCGGCACCCGGTTGCGGTGCTTTACGTGGATCTGGACGGGTCGCTGGTGGATGTGAACGTGCACCCGGCCAAGGCGGAGGTGCGCTTCCGAGACGCAGCCCTGGTGCGCGGCTTGATCATCGGGGCGCTGCGCCACGCCTTGGCGGGGGCGGGACATCGGGCGTCCACCACCGTGGCGGCGGGTGTTCTGGCGGGG
>CAXTRP010000018.1:0-11662 GCA_964246615.1 uncultured Caulobacteraceae bacterium
TAGGTCCAGCGGTCGAGCGCAAGGCTCGTCAGCGCCTCGTCGGGCAGGTTGCGGTGGTAGGTCACGCCCGGGATCGGCGGCGGCGTCGCCGGGCCACGCGGGCGGATTAAATGGGTCTCGAAACCCATGGCATGGGCCAGGGAGGCTATGGCCATGGCGGTGGGGTCGCCACCGACTACCGCCAGGCGCGGATACGGATCATAGCGGCGGACGAAGGCCCATCCTCCATCCATGAGCGAGGTTTCGGGGGTGCAGGCGCGCCGCACGCCGTTGGTGGCCAGAAAGGCGGTCCGCCTTTGATCCGTCAGCGTCAGAAGGTTTGCAGACGCCTCTTCGTCGGCCGCGAGCCTCTCCAGAAACACCTCGATCCGCGACCCGCAGAGCAGGCGGATGTCGGGAAAGGGGCTGCCCTCGCCGTATACCAGCCGACGCGGCTCGCCGTCCGCCAGGCAGTGTCGCGCGTGCAGGAGCAGGTCGCCTTCCACGCAACCTCCCGACAGGAAGCCCGACAGAACGACGTCGGAGACCAGCATCTGAGAGCCCACCGGCCGGGGCGCACCGCCCGTCTCGCGCTCCAAGGTGATCAGCACCGACGGTTCACCAGCGGCCCTGGTCTGCGCCAGCGCCGGGCGCACATCGTCGGCGAGGCCGAACGTCGGCCAGTCAGGCAGCTGCTCGATCATCGGACCCGTCTTTAGACCTCCCGTCGAGCGATGCCAATTTCAACGGCTGCAACGACGCAGGCGTGCAGGACCGGCCGCCTGCGCGAGGCCGGCTGACAGCAAGGGCTCATGGTCCTTGCGTTGCTGGAGATGCGGCGCCGACGGATTTCTCATAAGAGGACGCGCGCGAGACAGAGCCGTCGGGGTCCTGGCGATCAGCGCCCGAGGCGCGCCGTATGAGCGGGATCAAGGCGGTCGTGCTGGCGGCCGGAGCGGCCCGCCGGTTCGGCGGCTCCAAGCTTACGGCGAGCTTCAACGGCCAACCTCTGATCGCCGGTGCGCTCCGATGCGCCCTGGCCGCCCCGGTCGATACCGTGGCGCTGGTGACCGGTGGCCACGCCGAAGCGGTCGAACGGGCGGCGACGGCGCTTCAGGCTGAGGCCGTCGAAACTGGTCGGTTGAAGCTCGTGCGCTGCGCCGATGCGATGGAAGGCATGTCGGCAAGCCTGCGCGCCGGCCTTTTCGCCCTGGGCGAGGCTGAGGGGGTCTTCGTCTTCCTGGGCGACATGCCCGCGATACCTTTGGGGACGCTGACGGAGATGGTGCACAGCCTACGCCAGAGCGGGGGCGTGGACGCGGTCGCCCCCGTCTGGGAAGGGCGTCGCGGCCACCCGGTGCTGTTTGGCCGCGCCCTGCTCCCCGCGCTTGCAGCCGTGGAGGGGGACGAGGGCGGACGAGCGATCCTGGCCAGATTTGGTGAGCGCCTGAGCCTGACGCCCGCGGCCGACGGCGGCGTCCTTCTGGACTTCGACACCCCGGACGACTTCAACCCGGTACGCTGAGCGGTCGACGCGCCAGTCGGCCGGAAATGGCGGGTTGATTTCCGGTCTGAAAGCCATGGGCGAGCGGCAGCGCCGGCCGACGGACGGCACGGCGCTGCTCAGCATTGCTAAAGGCGATCACAGAACAAGCGGCTTTGACCGCCCAAGCCACCCCCGTAGAACGCTCAGGCGATGACCGTCAGCTGTTCCTCCGCCGAGCCGGACTTCACGTTCGACGGGCTGAGTTTCGATGAACGCGTCGCGGAGCGGCGGAGCGAGGCCGGCGCTCAGGTCTGATCGATCGACGCTGGTCGCCATGGCTCGGATGGCGACCTACATCATGAGCCGGATGCCCACGCCCCTGACCCATCTCCAACGCCTCGAGGCCGAGTCGATCCACATCCTGCGCGAGGTGGTGGCCGAGGCCGAGAAGCCGGTGATGCTGTACTCGGTGGGCAAGGACAGCGCGGTGATGCTGCACCTGGCGCGCAAGGCCTTCTATCCGTCGCCCCCGCCGTTCCCGCTGCTGCACGTGGACACCACGTGGAAGTTCAAGGCGATGTATGAGTTGCGCGACCGCGCGGCGCGCGACGCCGGCATGGAGCTGCTGGTCTACCAGAACCCGGAAGCCAAGGCGCGCGGCATCAATCCCTTCGACCACGGCCCGCTGCATACCGACATGTGGAAGACCGAGGGGCTGAAACAGGCGCTCGACAAGTACGGCTTCGACGTGGCCTTCGGCGGCGCCAGGCGCGACGAGGAGAAGTCCAGGGCCAAGGAGCGTATCTTCTCATTCCGCTCCGCCAATCACCGATGGGACCCCAAGAACCAACGGCCGGAACTCTGGCGGCTCTACAACGCCCGGAAGTCCAAGGGCGAAAGTATCAGGGTGTTCCCGATCTCCAATTGGACCGAGCTGGACATCTGGCAGTATATCCATCTGAGCGACATCGAGATCGTACCGCTCTACTTCTCGGACAGGCGCCCCACGGTGGAGCGCGATGGCCTGTTGCTGATGGTGGACGACGAGCGCTTTCGCCTGGAGCCGGGCGAGACGCCCGTGGAGCGTTCGATCCGCTTCCGGACGCTCGGCTGCTACCCGCTCACCGGCGCGGTGGAGAGCACCGCCTCCACCCTGCCGCAGGTGATCCAGGAGATGCTGCTCACCACCACGTCGGAGCGCCAGGGCCGCGCCATCGACAAGGACGCCGGCGACGCCAGCATGGAGAAGAAGAAGCAGGAGGGCTACTTCTGATGGGCGACGTCCCCCTGACCGACACGGCCACGAGCCAAGCCAAGCCCGATCACGCTTCCGCTTATCACGTCGAGAGCCTGATCGCGGAGGACATCGACGCCTATCTGGAGCTGCACCAGCACAAGAGCCTGCTGCGCTTCATCACCTGCGGCTCGGTGGACGACGGCAAGTCCACCCTGATCGGGCGGCTGCTCTACGACAGCAAGATGATCTTCGAGGACCAGCTGGCGGCGCTGGAGGCCGATTCCAGGCGCGTCGGCACGCAGGGCCAGAACATCGACTTCGCGCTGCTGGTGGACGGGCTCGCCGCCGAGCGCGAGCAGGGCATCACCATCGATGTGGCCTACCGCTTCTTCGCCACCGACAAGCGCAAGTTCATCGTCGCCGACACCCCCGGCCACGAGCAGTACACCCGCAACATGGTCACCGGCGCCTCTACCGCCGACCTGGCCGTGATCCTGATCGATGCGCGCAAGGGCGTGCTGACCCAGACCCGGCGCCACAGCTATCTGGCGCACCTGATCGGCATCAGGAACCTGGTGCTGGCGGTGAACAAGATGGACCTGATCGGCTACGACCAAGCCAGGTACGAGGCCATCCTCGCCGACTACTCGGCCTTCGCGCAGAGCATCGGCATCCAGGGCTTCACCGCCATGCCCATCTCCGGCTTCATGGGCGACAACATCACCACGCACTCGCCCAACACGCCCTGGTACGCCGGCCCCACACTGATGGAGCACCTGGAGAGCGTGGAGCTGGACGTGACCAGCGACCAGGACAAGCCGTTCCGCCTGCCGGTGCAGTGGGTCAACCGGCCCAACTTGGATTTCCGCGGCTTCTCCGGCCTGATCGCCTCGGGTGCGGTGAAGCCCGGCGACGCCGTTCGCGTACTGCCCTCAGGCAAGACCTCCACCGTCGCCCGTATCGTCACCTTCGACGGCGACCTGGACCGGGCGGTGGCCGGCCAATCGGTGACCCTGACGCTGGCAGACGAGGTGGACTGCTCCCGCGGCGACGTGATCAGCCTTTCCAACGCGCCGCCCGAGGTCGCCGACCAGTTCGAGGCGACGCTGGTGTGGATGGCCGACGAGGCCATGCTGCCAGGCCGGGCCTACCTGATGAAGCTGGCGACCCAGACCGTCTCGGCCACGGTCCAGGCGCCTAAATACCAGGTCAACGTCAACACCATGGAGCACCTGGCGGCCAAGACGCTGGAGCTGAACGCCATCGGCGTGGCGACGCTCTCCACCGACAAGCCGATCGTGTTCGAGCCCTACGCCGACAGCCGCGATCTCGGCGGCTTCATCCTGATCGACCGGATGACAAACGCGACGGTGGCGGCCGGCATGCTGCACTTCGCCCTCCGGCGGAGTCAGAACGTCCACTGGCAGGCTACAGACATCGGCCGCGACACCCATGCCGGGCTGAAGAACCAGAAGCCGGCGGTGCTCTGGCTGACCGGGCTTTCCGGAGCGGGCAAGTCCACCATCGCCAACCTGGTGGAGACCAGGCTGGCGCGGATGAACCGCCATACCTTCCTGCTCGACGGCGACAACGTGCGCCATGGCCTGAACAAGGACCTGGGCTTCACCGACGCCGACCGGGTGGAGAACATCCGCCGGGTGGGCGAGGTGGCCAAGCTGATGACCGACGCCGGCCTGATCGTGATCACCGCCTTCATCTCGCCCTTCAAGGCGGAGCGCGACATGGTGCGGGCGATGATCCCGAACGGCGAGTTCTTCGAGATCCACGTCGACACGAGCCTGGCGGAGGCGGAAAAGCGCGACGTCAAGGGCCTCTACGCCAAGGCTCGCAGCGGCCAGCTCAAGAACTTCACGGGCGTGGACAGTCCCTACGAGCCGCCGGAGCACCCGGAGCTGCGCATCGACACCACGACCATGACGGCTGACGAGGCCGCTCGGGCCATCGTCGACAGGCTGATCCCATGAGCCTGACGTATGGGATGGACGACGACGGCGAACTGGCTTCCCACCTCGCCGAAACCGCCGGTCGCCTCCTCCTCCAGGTGCGCGCCAGCGGCGTGTTCTCCGAGAGCGCGCTGGGCAAGGCCGGCGACCAGACCGCCAACCAGTTCCTCGTCCACGCCCTTCGCGAGCAACGCCCCGAAGACGGCCTGCTGTCGGAGGAGATGAAGTGCGACGGCAGCCGCCTGGATCGGAAACGCGTGTGGATCGTCGATCCGGTCGACGGCACGCGCGAATACGGCGAGGGCCGCACCGACTGGGCGGTTCACGTCGCCCTGGCCATCGACGGCTCAGCCGTCGTGGGTGCGGTGGCCCTGCCAGGGCTGGACGTCGTGCTGCGCTCGGACCGGCCGGAGCCCCTGTCCAAAGCCGGGTCGCCGCTGCGCATGGTGGTGAGCCGCACGCGACCCGCGCGTGAGGCGTTGGCGGTGGCCGAGCGGCTCGGCGCGGAGCTGATCCCCATGGGGTCGGCGGGAGCCAAGGCGATGGCCATCCTGCGGGGCGAGGCGGACATCTACCTGCATTCCGGCGGCCAGTACGAGTGGGACAGCGCCGCGCCCGTGGCGGTCGCCCGTGCCTGGGGCCTGCACTGCTCGCGCATCGATGGCCGCCCCTTGGTCTACAACAACGAGGAGGTCTATCTTCCCGACCTGCTCATTGCGCGGGCCGCGGACGCCCGCACCGTGCTGGAACGTCTACACGACATGCAGTCGCAACAGCTTTAGCGGCTGACCCCGCTCCTGCGGCCGCCGCCTGGTCAGCGGCCGCGCCACTCAGGACGGCGCTTCTCGGCGAAGGCGCGGGGACCCTCCTGGGCGTCCTCGCTGCGGTACATGGTCTCCGAAGCCGCCCGGCCCGCCTGCAGCGCGGCGGAGCGGCCCATCTCGGTGGACAGCATCACCACCTCGCGCGCCGCCCGCACCGACAGGGGCGCGCCGTCCAGTATCTCGGCGGCCAGCGCCAGGGCCGTGTCCATCAGAGCCGCCGGCTCCGCCAGCCGGTTGACCAGGCCGATCTCATAGGCCCGTCTGGCTGTGATCGGCTTCCCGGTCAGAAGGATCTCCATCATGATCCGCTGGGGGATCATGTGGATCAGGGGCGAGGCCCAGGGCGAGCCGCGGCCGACCTTCACTTCGGTGATGGCGAACCTCGCCTCGGTGCTCGCCACACAGAGATCGCAAGCCTGGGCGATCATCCAGCCGCCTGCGAAGGCCACGCCGTTCACCGCTGCGATGGTCGGCTTGGTCAGCTCTATGTTGTCGCCTGGCACGGGAAACATCTCGCGCGGCGGCACGGCGAGCCTGTCCTGCACCATGGCCTTCAGATCGCCGCCGGCGCAGAAGGCCTGGTCACCGGCGCCGGTCAGGATCGCAATGCGCAGCGCCGGGTCGCGTTCGAACCGGTCCCAGGCGGCGAACAGACCTTGGCGGATGTCAAGGCTGAGCGCGTTGCGCGTCTCCGGGCGGTTCAGGGTGATGACGGCGATCCCGTCCTCGCGCGCCTCGAACAGGACAGCGTCGCTCATCAAAAACCCCTTCGCGCTATGTCGAACGCTGTACGGTCGAGCCCTTCACGGAAGTCGGGGTGGGCGATGGCGAGCAGCCGACGCGCCCGCTCCGCCAGGGTCTGGCCCTTCAGCTCGGCGGCGCCGAACTCCGTGACGATGACGTCGACCTCGCTTCGGGCGGTCGTGACCGGGCCGGAGAGGCTGGGCGTGATCCGGCTGAGGCGGCCGCCCCTGGCGGTGGCCGGCAGGGCGATGATCGAGCGGCCGCCGGGCGAGCGCGTGCCGGCGCGCACGAAGTCCACCTGGCCGCCCGTGCCGCCGAAATACTGATCGCCGCTCTGCTCGGCGTTCACCTGGCCGGTCAGGTCGACCTCCAGGGCGGAGTTGATCGTCACGAGCTTCGGCAGGCGCGACAAGACATCGACGCCATGAGTGTAGCCGGAGTTGCGCATGCCGATCAGCGGATTGCGGTCGGCGAAGTCGTACAGCCGCCGCGTGCCGATCAGCGCGCCCGTAATGGACACCCCCGCATCGAAAAGCTTGGTGGCGTTGGTCACCACCCCCGCTTCGACGAGATCGACCAGGCCGTCGCCGATCATACCGGAATGAACGCCGAGATCGCGCCGGTCGCTCAGCAGCCGCAGCACCGCGTCCGGGACCGCGCCTACCCCCACCTGCAGCACCGCGCCGTCTTCCACATAAGCCGCCACATGCCGCGCGATCGCCTCATCGGTCTCGCCTGTGGGGGCTGCGCGGACCTCACCAGGCGGTCGCGAGACGTAGACGGCGCAGTCGATGCGGGCGGCCGGCAGCACGGCGTCGCCGAAGGTGAAGGGCACGCGGTCGTTCACCTCGGCGACCACCACCCGCGCCTTGGCTATCGCCGCCTGCACGAAGTCGCTGATCAGGCCGAAGCTGTGATCGCCGTCGCTGTCTGGGGGGCTCACCTGCACCAAGGCGACGTCGCAGCCGATCAGCCCGTCCGCGATCATCGGCCCGACCTGGCTGACATGGCAGGGCACGACCTGCAGCCGGTTCGCGGCGCTCAGCGCGCGGAGCGCCCCGATCGCGCCCATGCTGGAGAAGGCGATCCTCTCGCCGGCCTCGGCGTTCAGCAGGCCGGAAAAGCTGGTGGCTGCAAACGCCGACAGGCGGCCGATCCCCTCCGCCTGGGCGATCAGCGCCTCCACCAGCGCGGTCGGTTCACCGCAGGCTTGGCCCCAGACGATACGATCCCCGGCCCGCAGGTATTGAGCCAGATCAAGGCTCGCCACATCCGTGGTCGCGCTCATGGTCGAGCGGCCGAGGCGCGCACCCCCAGGGCCAGCAACGCCTGGGCGCGGGCTAGGTGCGGCCGGTCCAGCATGGCGCCATTGTGGTTGATCACGCCGGCGCCGGGCTGGGCGGCGAAAAGCTCGACAATCTCGTGCGCGCCGGCCAGCTCCTTTTCGCTCGGTGTGAAGGCGGCGTTGATCACCTCCACCTGAGCAGGATGGATCGCCAGCATGCCCCTGAACCCGGCTCGGCGCACCTGGTGCGCCCGATGGGCCAGCCCATCCAGGTCGCGGAAGTCGCCGTGGATGGTCTCCACCGGCGCAACCCCGGCCGCCGCCGCGCCGATCAGGCAGAGGCTGCGTGCAAGCTCGTAGGTGAAGCCGTAGCCGCCGTCCGGATTGCGGTTCTCGCTGGCGCCGAGCGCATCGGCAAGGTCTTCCGCCCCCCAGGTCATCGCAACCATTCGAGGCGCGCCTGCATAGCTTCCGGTCGTGAACATGGCCCCGGCGGTTTCAGTGACCAGCACGATCACCTTGGTCGCGCCCAGCTCCGTTCCAGCCGCAGCCTCCAGTGCGCTCAGGTAATGGTCCAGCACTTCCACGTCGGCGCGGCCGTGCGCCTTGGGCAGCATGATCCCGCCGGGTCGCGACGGCATCACTGCGGCCAGGTCGGCCAGGGCATGGGGTCCCTGCAGCGGGTTGATGCGCACCCAGAGGCGTGGGCGCGCCGCCTGATGGGCCGACAGGAAGGCGGCGATCATCTCGCGCGCCTTGGGCTTCTCGCTCTCGGCTACGGCGTCTTCCAGGTCGAAGACGACGATGTCCGCAGGCGTCCCCACCGCCTTCGCCATCTTCCGCTCGCTGTCACCCGGCGCAAATAGCCAGGAACGGGCGGCGAAGATCTGTTCGTAAGCCACTCGGGACGGCCCTCTTGTAGAAAGCTCGCGACGTTGCAGTACCTGCAGCTCGCGCCTTGTCTTCCCATCGCACTTGGGCCGTCCTCATGACCAGCGGCCAATGCGCGAAGCCGCCTGCGTCCCGACCGACGCCCCAAGCTGATAAGCCTCTGCAGGCGCGCTCCATTGACCCTCGGCGCACCGTCCGGCTAGTCTTCGCTCGCGTTTGGTCCCTTGGAAGAGGGTGAAGAGGGAACGGGGTGAAAATCCCGGGTGACGTTTGAGGGTGGCCGCCTCGACCTTGTCCATCGCAGCGCTGCTCGTCCTGGCGCTGACCGCTTCCATCGCTCAAGCTGCAGCCCCGCGCCGGATCGTCTCGCTGAACCCGTGCCTGGACGCCATCCTGCTGGACGTCGCCGATCCGGGCCAGATCGCCGCGCTGAGCCGCTATTCGCGCGATCCGGATACGTTCGCCATGGCGGCGCAGGCGAGCCGTTACCCGCATACCGGAGGCTCGGCGGAGGAGGTGGCCCTGCTGAAGCCCGACCTGGTGCTGATAAGCGGGCCGGGGGCGATGCAGCTGGCGGGAGTCCTGCCCCGGCTTCGGATCGCCTCGGCCAATTTCACCGTGCCGCGGTCCATTGCGGAAAGCTTAGGTCAAGTCCGTCGGGTCGCGGCGCTGACCGGCCATCGCGAGCGAGGCGCGGCGCTGGTCGCCCGCATAGAGGCGGCGCTGGCCGCCGCCGCGCCCGCGCCAGGCGAGCCGAGGCTTGCAGCCCTGGTGTATGAGACCAACGGCTTGGTGTCCGGCCCGGGCACCCTGATGGACGAACTGATGACCCGCGCGGGATTTCGCAACATGGCGCCCCGCTATGGCCTGACCCGCACCACGGGCTTGCCGCTGGAGCGCCTGCTGGCCGACCCGCCCCAGGTGCTGCTCGCCGGCTCGCTGGCGCGCGGCGAGCCGAGCTGGGGCGACCGGATGCTATCGAACCCGGCGTTGCGGGGTCTGGGTTCGCGGATGCGGGTGGAAAGCTTCCCGCAGGTCCTGCTGTTCTGCGCCGGACCCGTGCTGATCCCGGCCTCCGCAGCGCTCGCCCGGGCGCGAAAGGATGCGGACCGTTGGGCGCGGTGAACCGGTCGAGGGTCCTGCGGCCGGGCTTGGTGATCGCGGGGCTTACGGTCGCAGCGGCGCTGGTGGGCGGCGCCTCCTTGCTGGTGGGCCAGGTCTGGATCGACCCTGCGCACCTTCTGGGGCATCGCGACGGCCTGCTCCTCACCATCCTGGTCGAGCTGCGCCTGCCGCGCACCTTGCTGGCGCTGGCTGTCGGGGCGGCGCTGGGGCTCAGCGGCGCAGCGCTGCAGGGCTACACCCGCAACCCGCTGGCCGATCCGGCCTTGCTCGGCGTCTCCTCGATGGCGGCGATGGGGGCGGTGCTGACCATCTTCCTGAACCTGGTCCAGCCCTGGTGGCTGCCGCTCTTCGCCATGACCGGCGCCGGGGCCGGGGTGGTGCTGCTCGTCCTGCTGGCGGACGCGGCGGGGGGCGCCGTCAGCTTCCTGCTCGCGGGCGCGGTGCTCAACATCATCGCCAGCGCCGGGGTGGCGCTCGCTCTCAGCCTGGCCCCCAGCCCCTGGGCCTCGGCCGACATCACCGGCTGGCTGCTGGGCTCGCTGCAGGACCGCAGCCTCGCCGACGTGCAGATCGCCCTGCCGTTCATCGTGGCGGGTTGCGCCCTGGTGCTGACCAGCGGGCGCACGCTGGACGCCCTGACACTGGGGGAGACCGGTGCGCGGGCGCTCGGCGTCTCGCTCCGCGTCACCCAGGTCGTGCTGGCGGCGGGGGTTGGGCTGGCCTGCGGGGCGAGCGTGGCGGTCACCGGCATGATCGGCTTCGTCGGCCTGGTCACCCCGCACCTCGTGCGCCCGCTCGTCGGCCAGCGGCCCGGGGCGCTGCTCGTGCCAAGCGCGCTTGCGGGCGCGGTCCTGCTCACCGCCGCCGACATCCTGGTGCGCCTGGCGCCGGGCTCCGGCGGGGAGGTGAAGCTCGGCGTCGCCATGGCGGTGCTGGGCGGCCCCTTCTTCCTGGCGCTGCTGATCTCCATGCGCCGGAGGCTGGCGTGAGCCCCGCAGGCCAGTTGGAGGCGGAGCGCATCGTCGTGCGGCTGGGCGGCCGGACGGTCGTGGACGAGATGACGCTGGCGCTTCGTCCGGGCGAGGTGACCGCCGTGGTGGGGCCGAACGGGGCCGGCAAGTCGACCCTGCTGGCCTGCCTCGCGGGGCTGCGCCGGCCGGACGCTGGAACGGTGCGGCTGGGGCTGGCTCCGCTCCTGTCCATGAAGCCGCGGGCGCGGGCGCGGTGCGTCGGCTTCCTGCCCCAGACGCCGGAGATCGCCTGGCGGCTGGATGTCGAGACCCTCGTGGGGCTCGGCCGCACGCCCCACCGGGCCGGCTTCGGCCTGGGCCCGCAGGATCGCGCCGCGGTGGACCGCGCCCTGGCCTCCGCGGACCTATGCGGCTTCGCCCGGCGCGATGTGTCCAGCCTTTCCGGTGGCGAGCGGGGCCGGGTGCTGATCGCGCGGGCCTTGGCCGGGGAGCCCGACTGGCTGCTGGCGGACGAACCGCTGACGGGACTGGACCTTCGCCATCAGCTCGATGTGGCTGCGCTGCTGCGTCGCTTCGCCGCCGCCGGCGGCGGCGTGGTGGTGACGGTCCACGACCTCGGTTTCGCCGCCCGCGCCGCCGACCGGGTGGTGGTGGTGGCGCAAGGCCGCGTGCTCGCCGACGGCTGCGCAGACACCGCCATGACGCCTGCGGTGCTGGCGCAGGCCTATGGCGTCAAGGCGCGATGGCTGTCCGGCGACGGCGGCCCTGTCCTCGATCTGGCGGGACGGCCTGGCTAGGCTTGCGCTGCTCAACATCTAGATCGGCTTTGTCGGCCACCGCCTCTCGCGAAATTAAGCAAGGCCTTAAGGACCTCTAGCGCCGCCTCTCCGGTTACTTGGCCGCTTCAGTTACCACTCCTACCGCTCCATGCAGGAGCCAGGGGTGGTGTCGGTCTTTATCATTGGCCCACCGGAGGACCTTCTATGCACGCGCCGTCCCTTCCGCCGGCAAAGATGCCCGAGGTCGCCTGCAACGTCGGCGCCGCCATCGGCTCCCGCCTGTCGAAACGCTGATCGGCGCACACCGATCATCAGCCTTTCCGGAAAGCATCTCATGACGCCCCTCCCCTACCGCCCGGACATCGAACAGCCGGAAC
>CAXTRP010000018.1:11672-17597 GCA_964246615.1 uncultured Caulobacteraceae bacterium
GAACTTGCCGCCCACCGACCACTCGGCTCGGTGATGCGCGCGCGGCTGCAGGTGTATCAGGCGCTTAGCGATCTTCGACACCGGGATAACGGCGTCGCCAGCCAGGAGCCGACCGGCGTCGCCGCAATCCCGGCCTGACCGATGGCGACCGCGACAACCCCCCACCTGGAAATCGACTACGAAGACGCCGGTCCCAGTGACGGGCCGGTGGTGTTGCTGCTGCACGGTTGGCCGGACAGTGCGCAGACTTGGTCGGCGGTCGCCCAGCGGCTGAACGCGGCGGGTCTACGCACGATCACGCCCAGCCTTCGCGGTTTCGGGGCCACGCGCTTTCGCAACGATAGCGAGCGCCGGACGGGTAACAGCGGCGTACTGGCGTTGGACGCCATCGAGCTCATGGATGCGTTGAGCATCAAGCGCTTCATGGTGGCGGGCCACGACTGGGGGTCCAACACCGCGGAAGCGATGGCGGTTGGCTGGCCCAAGCGGGTGACGCGCATGGCCATGCTCTCCACCCCCTCGCGGCTCGGCGGCATGCCGACGCCGCCATTCGAACAGTGCCAGCGCCAGTGGTACCACTGGTTCCAGGCTACCGACCGCGGAGCGGCGGCGGTCCGCGCCGACCCCAAGGGCTTCGCACGCATCATGTGGGTGAACTGGTCGCCGCCGGGCTGGTTCGACGAGGCGACCTTCGCCCGCACGGCGAAAGCTTGGGAGAACCCTGACTGGGTGGACGTCACCCTGCACTCCTACCGCGCGCGCTGGGACGAGGCGAAGCCCGACCCGCGCAGTGGCCGGCTGGAGGCCAAGGTAAAGGGGACCAAGTCGCTGAAACTGCCCACCCTCTACATCCAGGGGGCAGTCGACGGGGTGAACCCACCCTCAGCCAGCGAGAGCATGCCCAGCAAGTTCTCCGGCCCTTTCAAGTTCATCACGCTGCCCGGCGTCGGCCACTTCCCGACGCGCGAAGCGCCCGACGACGTCGCAGATCACCTCATCCATCACTTTCGTACCTGATCCCTCTCCGTGGCCGCCTAACTTGTCGACAGGGAACAGCTGTCGTTGGATTAAGTTAAAGGCGCGGTGGAATGTCCGCCGATTAGCTGGGGTATCAAATGACAGATCTTAGATTGAAAGCAGTCGCGCTATCGGGTGTTTTGGTTTTCTGTAGTGCGAGTATGGCGTTAGCTCAGAATACGACGGGCGCTGACGCGGGGGCCAGTACAGCAGGTGCGGGCAACACCACGTCGAGCACCATCGATCCGGCGATGAGCGCGTCGGGCGACAACAGCGTGGCCACGACCACGAGCGCCAATACGATGGCCTCGCCCGCCGCAGACGCATCTGCGGCTCCAGCCACCACAACCACGACCGAGAAGCACGGTTTTGATCTGGGATGGCTCGGGCTGATCGGGCTCGCTGGCCTTCTCGGCTTGCGGAAGAACACGCCGACGACCGTTGTCTCGGGAAGTGGCCCGTCCGCTCGGGTCTGACAATCACCACGACTTTATGCGGCTCGCGGGGCGCCTTGAGCTTCTCGAGCCGTGTAGGCCGTGTCGATCAGCCCCGTTCCGTAGTCCACCACAGCCTTTGCAACCGGCTTTGCTTAGAAGGCGATGACGTCGCCTCGCCTGCGGGCGAAGCCCATGTCCGGCCTAACGCGCACCGCGTGGTCCATGTGCGAGCCTATACCTGCGTGAACCCGGAGATGGCGTCACGCCCATGTCCGTGCGTTCGTCTTCTTGGGCGTCGAAGCTACGCTAACGCCGGGTGGTGAGCCGCACTCGGCTCGGGACGGGTTGCAACGTCCATCTGCGATAACGCCGAGCTTCGGCCATTTACCGCGCCAGCGTTTAAAAACGGCCTTCCAGTGCAAGCGCGCCTGATAAGAGACGAAGTTGATCGTCGACTCCAGCCAGCCAGCGAGGCGGCTCCATCTGAGACTTGCCCCCGGCCGCCCACCTTCGCCGCACGCTGGCTTCGGAGGACCGCAGGGGAACCGCCAGGATGACGGCTGACTGCGGCAAAGGACGTGTGAGATGGACCTCGTCGAACTTCATCTAAGCGGCGCCGTCGCCGAGGTCCGCTTCAACCGGCCGGACGTGCTGAACGCATTGGACCTCGATACGGCCCGGGCGTTCGAAGGCGCGGTGGATCGGCTCCTGGAGCAACGCGGGCTGAGGGTGGTGATCATTTCCGGGGAAGGCCGCGCCTTTATGGCCGGCGGCGACCTGAGCTACTTTCAGCGCGTCGTCTCTGAGGCGCGGCCTGAAGCCAGCCGACTGTTGATCGGGGCCATGAACGCTGCGATCGCCAAGCTGACGCAATCTCCCCTGATCAGCTTGGCCGCTGTCCAGGGTTCAGCCACCGGCGCGGGCATGAGCCTGACGCTCATGTGCGACTTGGCCATCGCGGCCGAGGACGCCAAATTCAATCTCGCTTACGTGAAGGTCGCCGCCAACCCGGACTGCGGCGGCAGCTATGCGCTGGTCCAGCTTGTAGGGCTTCGCCGCGCCATGGAGATCGCGCTGCTTTCCGACACGCTGGATGCAAGTTCCGCTCTCAGGCTGGGGCTGGTGAACAGGCTCGTGCCGCCCGACGAGCTGAGGGAGGCTGCCAAGGCCTGGGCGCACCGGCTGGCGCAGGCGTCCCCCTTGTCGCTAGCCGCCACCAAGCGGCTGTTGCGAGGCGCGGCGGGGGCGTCGCTGCCGGATCAGCTCCGCGCGGAGATGGACAGTTTCGCAAAATTAAGCGCTAGCGCCGATTTCGAAGAGGCGCTCGATGCCTTCTTCAGCAAACGCAAGCCGGTCTTTTCTGGCCATTGAGGAAAACGTCATGGCCGAAGCCTTTATCGTTGGCGCGGCGCGCACGGCAGGCGGACGTCGCAAGGGCCGACTGTCCAGCGTGCATCCCGCTGACCTCGCCGCCAAGGTGCTCGACGCTCTGGTGGAGCGGACCCGCATCGATCCAGCCCTGATCGAGGACGTGATCCTGGGCTGCGTCGGCCAGGGTGGCGAGCAGTCCCAGAACATCGCCCGCAACGCCGTGCTCGCGTCCAGGCTGCCCGAGAGCGTGCCGGCCGTTTCCATCGACCGCCAGTGCGGCTCCTCTCAACAGGCGCTGCACTTCGCCGCCCAGGCGGTGATGAGCGGCACCCAGGACGTGGTGATCGCGGCGGGCGTGGAGCACATGACCCGCGTGCCGATGTTCTCTCCCTCACTGCTGGCCGAGCAGGCGGGCATGGGCAGCTACCACAAGGCGCGCGGCATTGCTGATCGTTATCCGGACATCCAGTTCAGCCAGTTCACCGGCGCCGAACTGGTCGCCAGGAAATACGGACTGACCAAAGAAGCGATGGAGCACTATGCTCTGGAGAGCCACCGCAAGGCCGCCACCGCCATCCGTAGCGGCGCCTTTACCGCAGAGATCGTGCCCATCGAGGTCACCTTACCGGACGGGACCCATGCGGTTCACGCCACTGACGAAGGCGTGCGCGTCGACGCCACCTTGGAGGCCATCGCCTCGGTCAAGCCGATCCAGGACGGCGGTTTGCTCAGCGCCGCCACCGCGAGCCAGATCTGCGACGGCGCGTCCGGCGTGCTGGTGGTGAACGAGAACGGCCTCAAGCACTTGGCTGTGGAGCCCTTGGCTCGGGTCCACCACATCAGTGTCCTAGGTCACGATCCCGTCGCCATGCTTGAGGCGCCCATCCCCGCTACCGAGCGGGCCATGAGAAAGACCGGCATGTCGTTGAACGACATCGACCTTTACGAGGTCAACGAAGCCTTCGCCTCCATTCCCATGGCGTGGCTGCAGGCGACCGGGGCGGACCCCGACCGGCTGAACGTCAACGGCGGCGCGATCGCGCTCGGCCACCCGCTCGGAGGCACGGGAACCAAGCTGATGGCCACCTTGGTCCATGAACTCAAAGCCCGCGGCAAGCGCTGGGGATTGCAGACCATGTGCGAAGGCGGCGGCTTGGCGAACGTCACCATTATCGAGCGACTCTGACAGGAGTGCGCCGCCGACAAGCATCAAGTTATAGCAGGATGATCCCGCCTAGCATCGTCCACCCTTACCGTCTCGCCCGGACTTGTTCCGGCGTCCATGGCGTACTCCTTTCGGCAAGTTTGCGCGCCCTGGACGCCGGGGACAAGCTCTAGGGAGACGGGAAAAGGGCGGTTTCGCCTAAGCTCATCCCGCTCTGGATAACGCTGCGGTTCTTACAAGTGGAGAGGCCAAGCCGTCATCCCCGTTTGTTGGGACTAAAATTCGCCAACATCCCAATC
Organism: uncultured Caulobacteraceae bacterium; assembly: GCA_964246615.1. Lineage (GTDB taxonomy): Bacteria > Pseudomonadota > Alphaproteobacteria > Caulobacterales > Caulobacteraceae > CAHJWH01. Next base: position 15,962 of record CAXTRP010000018.1, read on the forward strand.
CTCGAAGTTGGCTGCGCCCAATAAGTCGATGATCGAGACTTGACCGATACATCGGCGGGGTGACGTTTGTGGAGCCGCCGCTCGGCCAGGACGGGCGCCGCCTAGGACGTCACCCGGGACGCAGCCCGTTCTGCTCGACCCCGCTCTATGGACTCATAGACCGCCAGGGTGGAGACTTCGATGAGTTGCCCATCCGGATCGCGTATGACGGCAGCGCGCCCAAGTGCGCTAACGATCGATCCACCAAGTTCAGCGACACGTGATGACGTCTGGCCGACATCATCCACCGCGATGGAAAAGTGGGTCAGCCCGGCATGGTTGAAAGCGCGCTCCGCCGCGCTGCCGATCGTGGCCGGCCGCCACTCCATCAACTGCAGCGTGACCGGGCCGAGCGTCATATAGACGGCGCGGAAGTCGGATGGCGGTTCGATCTGCATTAAAGGCTGAACCGTCGCAGACGGCAGAGCCAACTCGCGATCGTACTCGAAACCGAACACGCCCTCATAGAAGCGTCGGGAACGCTCCATATCCTTTACAGCTAGGCCGATGTGAAGAAAGACGTTCATCATGTCGACCGGTTTTTGAACTCTTCGGCGCAAGCAAAGAAACAGACTTAAGCTATACTTTCAACAATCCAAAGTTTGACCGTTGCTAAACAACATCAGACTATACAACGCCCACCTAGCCGTTCAGCCTCGTAGGGCGAAACGACCTGGACGCCACGCCGTAAGCCAAAGAGTTCGCCCGACGCCAGCGGCAATATGCACCCTGACGGGGGTTGAGCGGCACGATTTCAGGCCGCCGAAGTACAAGCCGCGTAAGCCATCGTGGCGGCGATCCTCGACGTCTTTTTCCGGCGCCCGCGGCATGGCACAGACGCCAAGCTGCGAGCGGCGAAGAGGGACGGCGTCATGGATATTCTGGTACCCGAACACGTCGACCCGAGTCTTGTTCGGCGGTTCGATTTCTATAACGACCAGCGCTATGTGGATGCCGGCGGCGTCTATGAAGGGATCGACAGGCTCCGTGCCGAAGGCGCGCCCGGCATCTTTTACACGCCCGATCACGGCGGCCATTGGGTGATCCACGATCATGAGCGCGTCTTCGAGGCCGCTCGCGCGACAGACATCTTCTCCAGCCGCCTCATGGGCATCCCGGCGCCTCCGAACGCCGAGGAACAGTTCGCCCCCCCGATCACCATCGATCCGCCCCGCCACGACATGTACCGCCGGCCGATCGTCCAGGCGTTCACGCCCAAACTGGTCCAGGCGATGGAGCCTCATATCCAGGCGCTCGCCATCCGTTTGATCGACCAGGTCGCGGGGGAGGGTCGTTGCGACTTCGTCGCCGCGATCGCTGAGCCGATGCCGGTGATGATCTTCATGGAACTGATGGGCTTGCCGTTGGAGCGGCTGCACGAGTTCCGAGCCCTGATCCCGCTTTGCCTGCTCAATCACGACGAGCCGTCCCGCTTGGCCGCAAGCAGCCAGGTCGCCAACGAGATGTGGATCGTCATCCAACAGCGCAGGGCGAAGGCCGAAAACGACCTGATCAGCCAATTGCTGACAATCCAGATCGACGGACGCCCGACCACCGACGAAGAATGCGTCGCCTACGCCATCATGCTCTTTTTTGC
>CAXTRP010000019.1:0-17309 GCA_964246615.1 uncultured Caulobacteraceae bacterium
TGATCGGCTCGATCATCTCCTTCCTGCTCTTCATCTTCGTCATTTCCGCCTTCTTCCGGGGCGGTCGTCGCGGTGGCGGCCTCGGCTGGGCGCTGCCGCTGATGTTCCTGGGCGGCGGCGGCTTCGGCGGTCGCGACAACGACGATGGCGGCGGCTTTGGCGGCGGTGGTGGCGGATTCAGCGGCGGGGGCGGATCGTTCGGCGGCGGCGGCGCCTCAGGAGGCTGGTGACATGCTGAGCGAGCCCGACCACCTCCGTATCGCCGGCGCCGTAGCCGCAGCCGAGGCGCGCACTTCCGGCGAGATCGTCTGCATCCTGGCGCGCGAGGTCTCCAACTACCGCGAAGTGCCGCTGGTCTGCGCGGCGGCGGCGGCCCTGCTGCTCCCGCCGGTCCTGCTGCTGGCCGGCGTCTCGCCCGAGACGCTGACGCCCTGGGCGCGCGACTGGAGCCTGGGCGCAGGCCCAGGCCTGTCGCTGACCCGAGCGCTGGAAGCCTACGGCCTGCTGCAGGTGGTGCTGTTCGCGCTGGTGGCGGCGCTGGCGTCCATCCCCGCGGTCCGGCGCGTGCTCACGCCTGCGCCGCTTCGCCGCCATAGGGTGCACAGGGCCGCGCTGCAGCAGTTCCTGGCCACCGGCCTGCACCTCTCGGCCGGGCGCACGGGGGTGGTCATTTTTGCGGCCCAGGCCGATCGCCGGGTGGAGCTGCTGGCCGACGACGCCATCCACGCGGCCGTGGGCGACGCCACCTGGAACGCCGCGATCGCCGCGGTGCAGGACGGCATGAAGCGCCGCCGCCCCGCCGACGGGTTCGTGCGCGCGGTGGAGCTGTGCGGCGAAGCGATGGCCACCCACTCCCCCAACACAGGCCCGCACGAGAACGCCCTCAGTGACCGCCTGCTGGAGATCTGACGCGCATCGCCGCCGTTATCCGATGCGGCGGGCCTGAGCCATGCTGGCCATCCTGCAGGCGCGCATGAGCTCCAGCCGGCTGCCGGGCAAGGTCATGGCGCCGATCCTGGGCCAGCCGATGATCGGCCGCCAGATCGAGCGCCTGCGCCGCGCCACGGGGATCAGCCGCATCCTCGTGGCCACCAGTGAGCGGGAGGACGACGACGGGCTCGCCGGCTACTGCCACGGGCTGGGCGTCGAGGTGTTCCGGGGCGAGCTGTCCGACGTGCTGGAGCGGTTCCACGGTGCGCTGGCCGCCGCCGGCCGGCCCGAGCACTTCCTGCGCCTCACCGCCGACTGCCCGCTGACCGAGCCTGCCGTCGTCGACCTGTGCATCGCCCGCCACCTGGAGAGCGGCGCCGACTACACCTACAACTCCGCCGGCTGGACCTTCCCCAAGGGGCTGGACGTCGAGGTCTGCCGCATCGAGGCGCTGGACGCCGCTTGGTTCCAGGCGTCCAGCGCTCACGACCGCGAGCACGTGACCCCTTTCATCTACAATCGCCCCAACCGCTTCCGGATCGAGGCTGTGACCCGTGACCCGCCTTTGCGGTTCCGCTGGACGGTGGACACCCCGGAAGACTTCGCCTTCGCCTACGACGTCTATGCCGCGCTCTACCCGCGCAAGCCCGACTTCGGCATGGACGACATCCTGGCCTGGCAGGACCAGCATCCCGACCGGGTGCTGGCGAACGAGCCGGCGTGAGCGTGCGCCTGCGCCGCCTGGCGACCAGCGACAGCGATCAGGTCTTGGCTTGGCGCAACACGCCCGAAGTCGCCGCCTACATGTACGGCGACCACGTGATCGGCGAAGCCGAGCACGCCCGCTGGCTGGTGGCGGCGCTGACCAAGCCGGATCGCGCCTACTGGATCATCGAGCTGGACGGCTCGCCCGTGGGCCTGGCCAATCTCGTCCGCATCGACGCCGTAGCCAGCCGTAGCGAGTGGGCCTTCTACCTGGCGGACCCTGCGGTGCGTGGGCGCGGGGTGGGCGCGGCGGTGGAGTGGCTGGTGCTCGGCCACGTGTTCGAGCGCTTGAGCCTGAACAAGCTTTGGTGCGAGGTGTTCGCCGACAACCTCGCCGTGCTGCGGCTGCACGAACGCTTCGGCTTTATCCGCGAGGCGTTGTTGCGCGACCACGTGCGCAAGGACGGCGCGTTCCGCGACGTGGTGGGACTGGGACTGCTGGCGCGGGACTGGCGCGCGCTGAAGCCGCAGACGGCGCAAAAGCTTGCTGCAGCGTTCGCGCTGGACGCGCTGAGCCTGGAGGCTTGAACCGCTGAGCGGCTAGAGCAGGATAGCCTCACTTGAGATCGTCGATCATTTCCGTCTTGCCCGGACTTGTTCCGGGCATCCAGGGTGCTCCCTCCAACCGGCAAGCCGGCGCGCTCTGGACCCCAGGGACAAGCCCTGGGAAGACGGAAGGAGGATGATTCCGCCTAGGCTCTTCACACCGGCGGTTTGGACGCCGGGCTGGCCGCTTCCGCAGGCGTGATCGGCAGGATGGGCAGGATGATGGCGCTGTCCCGCTCGCCGGCGTCGAAGATGCGCTGGGTGGCGGCGCGATAGTCGGCCGGGTGTGCATGGAAGATGTTGTCGACGTAGGTCTGCGGGTTGCGGTCGTAGAGAGGAAACCAGCTCGACTGCACCTGCACCATGATGCGGTGGCCGGGCAGGAAGACGTGGTCGGCGGTGGGCAGGGTCCAGCGATACTGTTCGGCGGCATTGGGCGTGATCGGCTGGGGGTGCTCGAAGCTGGTGCGGTAGCGGCCGCGGAAGATGTCCGACGAGATCATCAGCTGGTAGCCGCCGAGCTTGGGGTCGCTGGCGACCTCGTCGGGATAGACGTCGATCAGCTTGACCACCCAGTCGCTGTCGGAGCCGCTGGTCGACGCCCAGAGGTTCACCTGCGGGGATCCCGCAATGCGCATGGGCGCGCTCAGCGGTGCAGTCTCGAACGCCAGCACGTCGGGCCGGTCTGAGAAGTTGCGCTGGTCGTCCACCAGCCACTGGCTCCAGGTGGAGCCCGTCGAATAGGTCGGCCGGATGGGGCGCAGCCGGTAGGGGACGGGCTTGGCGGGGTCGGAGACATAGCTGTCGAACGCGGAGCCGCTGTGCGCCGCCACCGGGGAGAAGCCCAGCCCGCCGCCTTTCTGCAGGTAGAGGGGCGTCGCCTTCACGGCTGGCGCGGGCCAGCTCGGATAGCCGCGCCACACGTCGGTTCCGGTCTCGTAGGCGCTCACCGGGGCGAGCGCCGCGGCGGGCGCGGCGTCCTTCAGGTGCGCGTCCAGGAAAGGCTGCAGGATGTAGCGGCGGAAGTAGGCCGCCGTGTCGCCGTCGAACTTGATGGAGCCGAGCGCCGAGCCGTCCCCGTCCGCCTGGCCGTGGCGCCACGGCCCGATCACCAGCCGGTCCTCGTCCGCGCCGGGAAGCGAGCGCGTCGCCTTCCAGACGGCGACTGCGCCGTAGATGTCCTCCTGGTCCCACTGGCCCTGCACGAACATGGCGGGAACCTTGTGCGGCCGCCCAGCCAGGATGCGGTCCAGGGCCTGACCCTGCCAGAAGGCGTCGTAGGTGGGATGCGCCGCCAGCTTCTGGGGGAAGCCCAGCGGGTCCACCCCGTACTGGGCGGTGAAGTCCGACGCCGAGCCTGCGCGCAGGAAGGTGTCGTAGTCGTCGTAGGCGCCGCGCCACAGGTCCTCGCCCGAGCCGCGCTCGGTGTCCTGGCTGTAGTAGTAGTCGTAGCCGATCTCGCGGAAGGCGCCGTTGTGGAAGTCGTCGTCGCCCATCCAGGTGTCGCCCACCGGGTTGATCGGCACGGCGACCTTGAGCGCCGGGTGCGGGTCGTCCATGGCCATCAGCACCATCATGCCGTCGTAGGAGGTGCCCATCATGCCCACCCGGCCGTTGCTCTCGGGCGTGTTCTTCACCAGCCAGTCGATGGTGTCGTAGGCGTCGGTGGCATGGTCCACGTTGGTGGGGTTCAGGGGCCCGCGGAGCGGCCGCTCGTTCACGTACTGGCCTTCGGAGCCGTACTTGCCGCGCACGTCCTGCACCGCGACGATGTAGCCGGACTCGGTGATCACGTCGAAGGCCGACGGCAGCACCTGCGCCCGGTGCGCGCTCTGGGCGTGGCTGGTGGCCTCGTCGGCGTTGTAGGGCGTGCGGTCCAGGATGATGGGTGCGCGCATCGCGCCCTTGGGGATGACCAGCACGGTGTGCAGCTTCACCCCGTCGCGCATGGGGATCATCACCTCGCGCCTCACATAGTCGAAGCTGTCTGTTCTCGGGCTGAAATGGGCGGGCATGTCCGGCGTCAGGGCCGCTGTGGGCTGACCGGCGAGGGCGCTCCCGGCGCAAAGGACCAGAGCGGCTGCGGCGAGGCCGCTCAGGGCGCGGAGGCGGGCGTTAGACATCGTCGTCCTTGAAGCCATGTCCGGCTTGCTAGAGCCGACGGGGGTGAGGCTCAAGCCACCTTCTGCTCAGCAGCGGCCGGCCGCACGCGTCGGCGCCTCCTCCATCAAGAGGGGGAGCATTCGAGTAAGCGGCCGTGGGGCTCGCCCGCGCCTGGCGGATCAGGCTAGACTCTGCATGTGAACGCTCCCGCCACCAACCTGTCGCCTGCGCCCATCGCACCGCGCACGCCGCCCTACGACACCGCGCCCTATCAGCGCGACGAGATGCTGCACGAGGTGGTGGCCGCCACCGCGGCGACCTACCCTGACAACTTGGCGCTCCGCCTGGCCACGCCCGACGCCGACAGCAGCCGCAAGGCCGAGCTGACCTATCTCGAGCTGCGCTGCCGGGCGTCCCAGTTCGCGCGCTACCTCGCCGGCCGGGGCGTGCGCCGGGGCGACCGGGTGGTGATCTGCCTGCCCCGCGGGCTGGACGCCTATATGAGCCTGCTCGGCGTGCTGGAGGCGGGCGCGGCCTATGTGCCGGTGGACTGGTCCACGCCCCAGGACCGGGTCGACTACATCGCCGCGGAAAGCGAGGCGTTCGCGGTGGTCACCACCGCCACCCGCGCGCCGGACTTCCCCTCCAGCGTCCAGAACGTGATCGCCGTGGACGCCGCGCTCGGCGACATCGCCGCGCTGTCCACCGACCCCCTGACCCGCGCCGAGACGGGAGCGGAGCCCGAGGACGCGGCCTATCTGATCTACACCTCGGGCTCTACCGGTCGGCCGAAGGGCGTGGTGATCCGCCACCGCAACGCCTGCTTCCAGATCAGGTCGGAGGCCTCGATCCTGGGGGTCACCTCTGCGGACCGGGTCTATGCGGGGGCCTCGCTCGCCTTCGACATTTCGGTCGAGGAGATGTGGGCGGCTTTCCTCAACGGGGCGGAGCTGCTGGTGGGCTCCGAGGCCTTGGCCAAGGCCGGCCCCGACCTCGCCGAGACGCTGGAGGCGCAGGGCGTCACGGTCTGGTGCCCGGTGCCGAGCCTGCTGTCAGTGCTGGACCGCGACGTGGCCAGCGCGCGCATCATCAACGTCGGTGGCGAGGCCTGCCCGCCCGAGCTTGTGCGGCGCTGGGCGCGGCCGGGCCGGCGGATGCTGAACACCTACGGCCCCACGGAGACCACGGTCACCGCCACCTGGACGGAGCTGCACCCCGGCCGCCCCGTCACCATCGGCACGCCGCTGCCGGAGTTCAGCGCCTGGATCATGGACGAACAGCTGCTGCCCGTCGCTGTCGGCGCGGAGGGCGAGTTGGTGATCGGCGGCCCGGCCCTGGCGCTGGGCTATCTGCACCGGGAGGAGCTGACCGCGGAGAAGTTCGTCACCGCGCCCTTTCCCGGGCCGGACGGCCAACCGCTGCGCATCTACCGCACCGGCGATCTGACCAGGCTCACCGCCGAGGGCGAGATCAGCTTCCTCGGCCGCATCGACACCCAGGTGAAGATCAGGGGCTACCGGGTCGAGCTCGGCGAGATCGAGGCGGCCATCGCCGACGACGCCGCGGTCTCCCAGGCCGTGGTCAACCTCTACCTGGAAGAGGATGGTGGCGAGTTGCTGGTCGCCTTCCTCACGCCGCGCGCGGGTGCGGAGATCGAGCTGGACCGTATCAAGGCCGCCCTGGCGGAGCGGCTCCCCGCCTACATGCGGCCGAACGCCTATGAGGTGCGCAAGGCGTTGCCGACGCTGATCTCCGGCAAGGTGAACCGCAAGGCGCTGGAGCGGCCCCGCCGGCTGGAGGTCGAGACCCGCACGCTGGAGCCGCCCGCCACCCAGACCGAAGCGGCGCTGCTCGGCGTCTGGCGCGAGTCGCTGGGCCAGCAGGCCATCTCGGTGGAGGACGACTTCTTCGAGGAGCTCGGCGGTCATTCGCTGCGCGCCGCCCGGATGGTGTCGCTGGCCCGCGCCACGCCATCTTTGGCCAGCCTGTCGATCCAGGACCTCTACTCGGCGCCGACGATCCGCAGGCTCGCCGCCCGCCTGGACGCCGCCAGACCGGCCACGACCGCCGCCGCCAAGCCGCCCGAGCCCTTCCACCCCATCCCGCAGCTCCGCCGCACGCTCTGCGTCATCGCCCAGACCTTGGCCCTGATCCCGATCTTCGCCACCGCAGGCGTGCAGTGGATATTCCCCTATCTGGCCTATGAGGCGCTGGCGTCGGACACCGACCGCATCCTGCCGCTGGTGGTGGCGGGAGCGGCGTTCGTGGTCATGCCGCCGCTGGTGCTGGTGCTGTCCATCTTGGTCAAGTGGGTCGTCATCGGGCGCTACAAGCCCGGCGATCATCCGCTCTGGGGCGCCTACTATTTCCGCTGGTGGTTCGTGCGGCGGTTTTTGGCCATCGTGCCGGTGCAGTTCCTGGCCGGCACGCCGATCATGGGGCTCTACTACCGCCTGCTCGGCTGCCAGATTGGCGCAGGCGCCTTTGTCGGCCTGAACGATATCGACGCCGCCGACCTCGTCAGCATCGGGGCGGGCGCGGTGATCAGCGAGGGCGCGGTGCTGGCCACCGTGTCAGTCGAGCGCGGCCTGCTGCGCATCGGTCGCGCCGATGTGGGCGAGAACGCCTTCCTCGGCACCATGGCGGTTGTCGGCCGCAACGGCGCGGTGGGGAACGGCGCGGTGCTGGAGGACCTGTCGGCCCTGCCGGCGGGCGAACGCATCCCCGATGGGGAGGTCTGGACCGGCTCGCCGGCCGCCCGTTCCGGCGCTGCGCCGATCCGGCCGCCTGTCGAGCGTGTGGGCCTGATCCGCAAGGTGCTGGTGAACCTCGGCCTGCTGCTCGCCGCGCCCCTGCTGCCGCTGGCGGCGGTGATCCCGATCGCGCCCGGACTGATCGCCATGATCGAGCTGGACTGGCGCACATCCGACTACACCTACATGGCGTTGTCGCCGGTGCTGGCCCTGATCTACGTGGTGGCCATGTGCCTGCTCACCATCGTGGTGAAGTGGGGGCTGCTTGGTCGCGTGAAGCCCGGCCGCTATTCGCTCTGGAGCTGGTTCTACGTCCGCTTCTGGTTCGTGCGCCAGCTCGGGCTCCTGGCGCTGGAGCTGCTGCACCCGATCTACGCGACCCTTTACGTGCGGCCCTGGTACCGGGCGCTGGGCGCCAAGGTGGGCGCGCGGGCGGAGATCTCCACCGCCACCTCGGTGGTGCACGACCTGATCGAGATCGGTGACGAGAGCTTCATCGCCGACGGTGTGGTGTTCGGGGCGGCGCGGGCGGAGCCCGGCGCGCTGAACCTGCAGCGCACGCGCATCGGCAAGCGCACCTTCATCGGCAACTCAGGCCTGTTGCCCACCGGGGCCGACGTCGGCGAGGAGGTGCTGATCGGGGTGCTGTCCAAGCCGCCGGAGGACAAGGCCGGCGCGCTGACCAACGGGTCCACCTGGTTCGGCTCTCCCGCCATCCGCCTGCCGCGCCGCCAGAGCTTCGCGGTGTTCGACGAGGGCGCGCGGTTCCGCCCCTCCAAACGGCTGATCGCCACCCGGCTGGCCATCGAGTACGTCCGCATCACCTTGTCGCTGACGGTGTTCATCGCGCTGTTCAGCGCGGTGCTGTCCATCGTGGGAGAACTCTCCAATCGGCGCCACGGCGCGCTGCTGATCGCGCTCGCCTTTCCCGTGCTCTACATATGGTTCGCCGTCGCCGCAGGCGCCTTCCAGGTGGCGCTGAAGTGGTGGGTGGCGGGACGCTACACGCCGGTCACCAAGCCGCTGTGGAGCCTGTTCGTGTGGAAGACCGAGATGGTCACCTCCACCTACGAGAACCTCGTGGTGCCGCTGCTGCTGGAGCCGCTGCGGGGTACGCCCTACATCAACATCTACCTTCGGCTTTTGGGCTGTCGCATCGGCAAGCGGGTGTTCACCGACACCACCGACATCACCGAATACGACCTGGTGACCATTGGCGACGACGCCGCCTTGAACGAGAACGCCGGCCTGCAGACCCACCTGTTCGAGGACCGGGTGATGAAGGTCTCTTCGCTCGAGATCGGAGCGCGGGCCACGGTCGGTTCGCTCGCCATCGTGCTCTACGATTCGATGATCGAGGCCGACGCGCAGCTCGGCGACCTGTCGGTGCTGATGAAGGGCGAGACCCTGCCCGCCGGCACCTCCTGGGAAGGCTCGCCCGCCCGTCCCGCCCGCAGTTGACCCTTGTGGCTGTGCGCCTGGCGAGCCGGGGACCAGCGCGCCACCGGCCCGTCGTGTCGACGGAACGAGCGCGGCGGCCACCCGCTTGCCCATCATGAGCGTCGCCTTCACCAAGGAGCAGGACAGCGAGTCGGCCGCCGCCGACCTGCCGGACAGGCCCATCTCGCCCAACCCCAACCTGGTCACCGAAGCCGGCCTCTGCGCGCTCGATGTCGCCCTGGCCTCAGCCCGCGCCGCCTACGCCGCGGCCCAGGCGCACGGCGACGTGCAGGCGGATCGCACCGCCATGGCGCGCGCCACCCGCGATCTGCGCTACTATGCAGCGCGGCGAGCGAGCGCCCAGCTGGTCACGCCGGACGCCGGCCTCTCCGCCGTCCAGTTCGGCAGCCGCGTCACCTTCGACCGGGAGGATGGGCGCCGCCAGAGCTTCCGTATCGTGGGCGAGGACGAAGCCGATCCCGCAGCAGGCGCCGTCTCCTACGTCTCGCCCCTCGCCCGTGCGCTGCTCGGCCGCGACGTGGGCGACACCGCCCGCCTGGGTGAGGCGGAAGTGGAGATCGTGGCGATCGGCTAGACGCGGGCGGGCGGCCGACCCGTGGCCAGGGTCCGCACGGCTTCGTGTCGAAAGCAGCTGACGACGTGGTCGTTGACGAGGCCGCTCGCCTGCATCCAGGCGTAGACGATCACGGGGCCGGCGAACTTGAACCCTCTCGCCTTCAACGTCTTCGACAGCGTCTGGGCCAGCGGTGTCTGCGCCGGGACGTCGGCTTGCGTGGCCCAGCGGTTCTGGATCGTGTCGCCGTCGGTGAAGCTCCAGACGAAGTCGGCGAAATCCTCGCCGCCATCGCGCATGGCCAAGTAGCTCCGTGCACCGCCGATCGCGGCTTCGATCTTGGCTCGGGAGCGTACGATGCCGGCGTCGCCCAGCAGTCGCTTCACATCGTTCGGCCCGAAGCGCGCCACCACCTCCGGGTCGAAGCCGCCGAACGCTGCGCGAAAGGCGGCCCGCTTGCGCAGGATGGTGATCCAGGACAGCCCGGCCTGGAACCCGTCCAGCACCAGCTTCTCCCACAGCGCCCTGCCGTCCCGCTCGGGCGCTCCCCACTCATGGTCATGGTAGGCGCAGTATAGCGGGTCGACGCCGGGCCACGCGCAACGGTTTGGCGACAGGCTTCCCGCAAGATCAGGTTTAGTCCTCGTTCGAAGAGGCGCGACAAGCTCAGCAGTCATCATCTATGTCCTAGCCGATCCATGTAGAAACATAGATCAATGCCTCTACCATTTGATATGTAGCCTGTGCATCCGTGCAAGATCGACATCATTAATCCGGTATTATGATCCTGCGGATAGAGCGGCATGGGGAGATATCATGCCGTTAGCCGCTAATCAGGAGAATGACGCCGGTCTCGCTGCTGTAGTGGCGGAGCGCCGAAAGCAGATAAGCTTCCGCGTGGGCATCGGGGCCATGGTGGTCGTCTGCTACGGTTCGGCTCTCGGACTCGTCTCGACCTGCGCCTGGTTCGCCCTGTACGTCGCAGCGCAGGTGGTCGAGGGCTTGCTCGCTCAGGCGTTTGTCGGTCGGCTGTACGGATGGCGCCGCGGGAGCACGCTGGTCAGCATGGCGTTGAGTGCGGTCGTGTTCGGCGGCCTGGTCCCGGTGCTCTATCATGGTCTGGCGAATTTCGGACTGGGCTGCGGCGCCTTCCTGCTCGCCGGCGCCATTCTGACCACCATCCAGTCCACCACTTGCAGTCCGGCGGCCTTCTTCGCTATCGCCTGTCCGTTCTTCCTCTACGCGCTGGCGTCGCCGCTCCTCGCCTCGTCGGCGTCCACGACCTGGCACGCGTTCTGGGGTTACCAGATCGCCGCCATCATGCTGGTGCTCTACAGCCTGACCACCTGGAAGCAGGCCCGGCAGGCCCAGATCGCCGGCGCCACCGCCGCGTCCGCGCTCCGCGCCAGTGAATCCAAGGCGTTGGCCGACAAGGGTTTTCTCGACCTGCTGATCGAGAGCATGCCCGCCATGCTGGTGATCAAGGACGTCGACACCGGCCGATACCGCATGATCAATCGCACGGGCGAGGCCATGCTCGGCCGCAACCGTGTGGACATGATCGGCAGGACCGATCACGAGCTGTTCTCAGCTGAGGAAGCCGATACGTTCGTCGCCGGCGACCAAGCGCTTCTGGCGGACGGATCACCCATCCTGCTCGATGGCGAGCGCGTGGCCACGCCCCGCGGGGACCGCGAGCTGCGGGTCCACAAGGCCCTGCTCCGCAATCCCGACGGCTCGCGCCTGATCATGGCGATGGCGGAGGACGTGACCGAAGCCAATGCCGGCGCTCGGGCCCTGGAGGCGGCCGCCCACGCCGCCCAAGCGGCCAACTTCGCCAAGAGCGCCTTCCTGGCGACCATGAGCCACGAGATCAGAACGCCGCTGAACGGCGTCCTGGGCATGGCGCAGGCCATGTCGGCCGATGTACTGTCGACGGTGCAGCGCGAGCGGCTCGAGGTGATCCGCCAATCCGGCGACCTGCTGCTGGCGGTGCTGAACGACGTCCTGGACATTTCCAAGATCGAGGCCGGCAAGCTTGAGCTGGAACTCCTCGACTTCGATCTCGCCGAGCTGATGAAGGGCGCGCGTTCGGCTTTCACCGACCTCGCCAACAGCAAGGGGCTGTCGTTCAGCCTGGTGGTCGACCCTGAGGCTCAGGGCTTCTACCGGGGCGATCCTACCCGCCTTCGCCAGATCCTCTACAACCTGATCTCCAACGGCGTGAAGTTCACCGCGACCGGTGAGGTCCGGGTGCAGGTGTCCTGCATCGCCGGCGTGCTGGGCTTCGAGGTGTCCGACACCGGCATTGGCCTGTCGCCCGACCAGCTGGAGCAGCTCTTCACCAAGTTCGCCCAGGGCGATGTCTCCACCACGCGGCGGTTCGGCGGCACGGGGCTTGGTCTCGCCATCTGCCGCGAGCTGGCCGAGATGATGGACGGGGACATCGAAGTGCGCACCGAGGAGGGAGCAGGCTCGGTGTTCACTCTGCGCCTGATCTTGCCGCGGGTGAGCGACGTGGCCGCCGGCGCAGCGACGATGGGCGGCGGAGAGGTCGATCCCGCGAGCGCTCCGGACGCCTTCCCGCCGCTGCGCCTGCTTGCGGCCGAAGACAACCCCGTGAACCAGCTGGTGCTCAAGGCCTTGCTGCACCAAGCCAGCATCGAGCCGGTGGTGGTGGAGAACGGCCGGCTGGCGGTGGAGGCCTGGGAGCGCCAGGAGTGGGACGTGGTGCTGATGGACATGCACATGCCCGAGATGGACGGGATCAGCGCCGTTCGAGCCATTCGTGAGGCCGAGGTCCGGGCCGGGCGCCCTCGCACCCCGATCATCGCGTTGACGGCCAACGCCATGTCCCACCACGTGGCGGAATACGCCGATGCGGGCCTGGACTGCCACGTCGCCAAGCCCATCGACGCCGCCGCCCTGTTCGCGGCGCTGGAGGCCGTGCTGGGCGTGAGCGAGGATGCGGCGATTGAAGACCGGGCGGCGGCCTGAACGAGACGAAACTCGACCGCCTCGGAGCAGGGCGGACCCGCAGGCGATGGAAGACACCCGCCAAACCCTTGTGCGGCATCCGTCTAGCTGGACCTAGACCCATCCCGCTTTAGGCGAAAAAGGCGTCCCTTCGCTGGTCCAGGGTGTGGTCCGGGTTAGGGGAGGCGCGAACCAGGACGACGGTGACGTTGTCCTTGGCGCCGCGCTCCAGGGTGCGCTCGATCAGCGCGTCGGCGACCGTATCCAGCGACGCCTCGCTCAGCATGGCGGCGATCTCGCGGTCGTCCAGCATTCCCGTGAGCCCATCGGAGCAGAGCAGGAAGACATCGCCCCCCTCCAGCGGCCCCTGGTGCATATCCAGCGCCAGCCGGTCGGTGACGCCCACCGCCCGCGTGATGACGTTGGAGCGGGCGTAGCTCTTGGCCTCTGCGCGGGAGAGCGAGCCGGCGTCGATCAGTTCCTGCATGCGGCTGTGATCGCGGGTGATCTGCTCGAAGCGGCCGTCGCGCAGCAGGTAGGCGCGGCTGTCGCCGGCCCAGAGGCAGGCGTAGTGCCCCGCAAAGGCCAGCAGCACCACGGCGGTGGATCCGATCAGCGAGCCCGGCGCCATCACGGCGGCCTTGGCGATCAGGGTGCGGTTCACCCGCTGGATGCTCTCGCGCACGTCGTCCAGGAAGGCGTAGCCGGACGAGAAGTCGTCCACCCGCTCCATCGCATCGACGATCAGGCCGCTGGCCACCTCGCCCGCCTGGTGGCCGCCCATGCCGTCCGCCACCGCCCACAGGCCCACGTCCAGCCGATCGCAGAAGTTGTCCTCGTTCAGCTTGCGCACCTTGCCCACATGGGTGCGGGCGGCGGATTCGAAGACCAGGCGGGGGACGACGGTCATGGCGCGACCGGGGGTGGGGCGGTGCGGACCGGTCGCTTGGTCGTGACGACGCTGGCCTCCTCCGGCCCCTGGAACAGGGCGCCGAAAGCCGAGCGCGCCGGCAGGCCCGGGATGAGCATCATCTTCGCGCCCTTTGCGGTGTGGCGCCACCACAGGCTGGTCCCGGCGGCGAGCGGCGTGGTCTCCAGCACCGCCTGCAGGGTGACCGCACGTCCGTCCGGCCCGCTGCGCACGTCCAGGAACAGGCCGTCGTCGGTGGAGCGGCCGCGCAGGCTCAGCACGTCCAGGTCGTCCGGCTTGGGCGCACGCAGGCGAGTGAGCGCGGCGATGAGATCGTCCAGGTCGAGGTCGCCTGACCGGGCGCTGTGCAGCAGGGCTTCGGCGGAGTCGAACCAGGGGGTGCAGGCCACCGCCGCCTGGGGCTCCAGATCATGGAGCACCGCAACCGCCATGCACGGGAAGGCGCGACCCACCCGATCCTGGCTCGGCCCGATCACTCCTGCCAGCGGCGCCACGCCGGCGACATCGGCGCTGGCCACGAAACGCCAGACGGGTGCGTCCTGGAACTCCGTCTTCCACTCTGGGTCATCCTCGGCGAGCAGGGTGAGCTCGTCCGCCGCCCAGTCGTCCAGGGTGCTTACAACGGCGGCCGGCAGATGCAGGCGCAGGAAGTCGCCCGCCGCCGGCGCCTTGCCGAACAGGCCGCAGGGTTGCGGCACGGGGGTCAGAGCTTGCCCGGGCATGCGAAGCTCCTCAGCTCTGGCAAGAGGAACGGGTCGGCCGGCGCATCGGTGAGCCGCAGGCGGAAACTGGCGGCATAGCCGCCCTCGCCCACCTGGAAGGTGACCCCGCTCGGGCTGGAGGCGGTGATCTGCGCGCCTTGCAGCATCTGGAGGAAGGCGAAGTCGCCGCTCCAGGTGCGCACCGTAGGCGAGCTGCCGGGCTTGCCCTGGAAGCTCAGCGACACGCCGGGCGTCGGTCCCGGCCAGCGCAGCTCCACCGACTTGCGGCTCGCCGTTCCGAAGGCGGCGGGCGTTCCGTCGACGGTGAGCGTCACCGCGGACGGCGCCCCGGTGAAGCTCAGCGGCTCCAGCAGGAAGCGCACGTTCGGCCGGATGTCGCCGGGCTTGAAGAAGGCTTGGCGGATACGGTCGGCCTTCTGAAGTTCGCGCACGCTCGGCAGGTCGAGGCCCAGCGCCCGGCCGGACGGCGTCAGGCTCCAGTCCCGGCCCGTCGTGTCGATCTGGCCGGTGAGGTTGGCCGTCTGGAACTGGTCAATGAGCCCGCCGGGACGGAGCAGGCGGCTGAAGTCGTCGATGGACGCCTGGTGAGCGACCGCGGCGAAGGGAAAGCCCTGGCTGAGGATCTGCTTGCACTGGGGCAGAAGCTGGCTTGCGTACGACTGGTCGATGCTCGCGCGGGCGCCCTGGTTCAGCGACTGGGTGCTGGAGGTGACGAAGCCCGTGAACAGGGCGCCGGCCACCGGCGGCAGGGCGCGGGTCACCTGCTGCAGCTTGGCCGTGGCCGCCATGGCGGAGCTGGTGCTGGTGTGCTGCAGCAGCGGATCGCCCATGCCCGCCGCGCTCTTGGCGGCGAGCGTGCTGTCGGCGGCCTGTTTCAGCGCATCCAGCGCATCGTCGATGGGCGAGGGGCCGTTGGCCTGGGGCGTCAGCTCTCGCAACCAGCGATAGTGCTCGATCACCTCGTCAAGCGGTCCCGGGGGCGCAGGAGGCTGGCCGGAGTTGACCTGCTCCACCCGGTTCGCCCGGTTCATGCCGTTGTAGATGCGCCGGGAGAACAGCGAGGAGGTGCGAAGGACCGTCCCCGCCAGGCCGCCGCCGCCGCGCTGTCCGGGCAGGCCGGGCGGCGTGAGGTTGGTCTCGGCGGCCAGGGATTCGATCAGCTGCTTCAACGGCGAGGGCGGCTGGAGCGCTCGGCGGATGCGGTCGTCTGGCGGGTAGCGGCCGCTGACGCCGACGTCGGCGATGAAGTCGTCCCAGCGCTTGGTGAAGTCGGACAGGTAGGCGATCAGCACCCCATCCTTGATCCGCCCCGCCTCGCTCAGCGGCGTGCCCTGGGACGCTTCGCCCATCACCCAGCCTTCGTTGGCGGACTCCGTCGCCGCCTTGCCGATGGCCGGCAGCACCTGGCTGAAGAAGGTGGAGTGGCGGAACATGCCGGGTATGCCGCTGGTCAGCGGCTTGCCGGACTTCAGCTGGAACAGGCCCGAGGAGCCCACGCCCGGGGCCTCCATCAGGCTGTAGGCGGGCAGCTCGGTCAGCGCGGGGTCGCTGAGCAGGCGGCTGTAGACGCGCTCGCCTTCGCTCAGGGCCGCCACCTGTGCGCGGGCCGAGGCGATCAGCTCGCCGTCCAGGGCGGGGGGCGCGAGCGGGCCGGACAGCAGGGTGGCCAGGTGCGCCGAGAGGTCGGCGCGAAGCGGATCGTCCTCCTGGCCGGGGAAGCGCTCGGACCAGCTGTTGGCGAACCAGGCCACGATCTGGCCGCGTTCCAGCGGCGCGCCGGGGCTGCGACCGAGCATCAGGTAAATCCGGAGCAGTCCGTAGACCTCGCTGCGCGTATCCGCTGCGCCGGCCGGGGCTGTAACCAGGGCGCGCAGCCGGTCCTCGACCCCCAGCACAAGCCGGGGCAGCATCAGCCGGTTTAGCAGGTTGCGGTAGGCGCCGTCCACCTGGGGGCGCAAAGCCCGATCCTGCCCCAGACCGAACGAGAAGCCGGCCGAGCGCAACGCCTTCTGCGCAGTGGAGGCGAAAGGCAGTCCGCGCGCCTCGTCGAGCACCGGCAGCACCGTGGTGACGTCGCTGTCGCTGACCTCTCCCTCGGGCAGGCCGTGGGCGTCCTGGGCGAGCTTGGCGGAGCGCGTCGCCAGCTCGGCGATCAGGCGGGCGTTGGTCAGATAGCTTACCAGCCAGCCGATGGAGAGCAGCAGCAGCAAGGCCGCGCCTGCGCCGGCGATGGCCATCTTCAGCCGCTGGCGCCGCTGTTCGGTGAGGGGGTCGCGTCCGGCGAGCGCGGCCTCCGGGAACATGACCTTGTTCAGGAGGTCCTGCAGGAAATAGCTGCGGCCCTTGCCGGGAGCGGAGCCGCCGGTGGCCGTGGCGGTCACCCCGAACTTGGCCGAGAGCGAAGCCAGCAGGCGGTCGATGGGCCGACCGTACTGGGTCCCGCTAGTCATGTAGAAGCCGCGCACCAGGGGCGCGGGCTCAAAGCGCGTGTCGCGCCCGATGATCTGCAGCAGCGGCTCCAGCACAGCGCGCAGCGCCGCCACCTGCTGGGGGAAGCCGAAGATCAGGCCACGGCGCACGATGTCCCGCTCCGCCTGTACGCGGGCCAGCAGGCGGTCGTTCAGCCGCTCGATCAGGGCGTCGAAGGCCGCCATGGCGCCTTGCGCCTCGGCCTCGGCGGCCTTGTCGGTGCGCAGCGCGAACGTGTGGCCCCAGACCTGCTCGCGGGTCTGGGCGTCCATGTCGTCGAAGAACTCCGTGAAGCCCGCCAGCAGGTCGGCCTTGGTGAGCAGCACGTAGACCGGCGTCCGCACGCCGAACTTCTGGCCGATCTCGTTGATGCGCGAGCGCACCGCCTTGGCGTGGGCCAGCACCTCGCCCTCGTCGGCGGCGAGCAGGTCGGGGATCGGCAGGGCCACGATGACGCCGGTGAGCGGCTGGCGAGGCCGGTAGCGCTTCAGCAGGTCGAGCAGGCCGTTCCAGGCCTTGGCGTCGCCGGCCTCGTGGCTGTCCTGGGTGGTGTAGCGGCCGGCGGTGTCGATCAGCACGGCCCGGTCGGTGAACCACCAGTCGGTGGTGCGGGTGCCGCCGATGCCCCGCAGCGGCGCCGCGCCCACCTCCTGCGCCACGGGGAAGTGCAGGCCGCAGTTGTGCAGGGCGGTGGTCTTGCCGGCGCCGGGAGGGCCGATGATCACATACCAGGGCAGCTCGTAGACCAGCTCGCGCTGCGGTCCGACGCGCGCGCCGCGCATCATTTCCAGCGCCTTGGCCGCCCGCTCCTCCATGGCCTTGACGTCTTCGGAGGAGAGGTCGTCCTGCGCCGGTGCAGCGGTGCGGGTGGCGGCGAGTTCGTCCACCATGGCGTTGTTGGCGCGCCCGGCGCGCAGGTGCTTGACCAGGTAGTAGCCGCCGACGCCCAGCGCGATCAGCGCGACGACGACGAGGCGCGGCAGCCAGCCGGCCAGGGGCGCATGGCCGGCGATGGCGACCAGCGGCCCCACCAGCCAGACCAGCAACGCCACCAGCACCGCGCCCAGCACCACGAAGGCCCAGCGCGGCAGGTGCAGGCG
>CAXTRP010000020.1:0-17307 GCA_964246615.1 uncultured Caulobacteraceae bacterium
GGCTCTTGGCGTCGGGCTCCAGCTCGCGGCACTCACCCGAGTGGCGCACCTCGGCCAGACGGCGCAGGATGCTGTGGCTTAGCTGCAGGGTGGCCGGCATCAGCTCGGGCGTCTCGTTGGTGGCGTAGCCGAACATGATGCCCTGGTCGCCCGCCCCCTCGTCCTTGTTGCCGGCCGCATCCACGCCCATGGCGATGTCGGCGGACTGGGCGTGCAGGTGACAAGCGAAATCCGCCTTGTCCCAGTGGAAGCCTTCCTGCTCGTAGCCGATGTCCTTGACCGCGGCGCGGACCTTTTGCTCCAGGCCTTCGACCACGCCGTCCGGCCCGCGAACCTCACCGGCCAGGATGATGCGATTGGTGGTGACCATCGTCTCGCAGGCCACACGCGCATAGGGATCCGCAGACAGGAAGGCGTCGACGACGGTGTCGGAGATGCGGTCAGCCACCTTGTCCGGATGGCCCTCGGACACGCTTTCGCTGGTGAAGATGTAGGAGGGACGGATCAAGGACACAGTCTCCGCAGCAGCCTCGCGTGAGGCGAGGCCGACGGCACCATATAAAGCTATCCTTATGTGTTCAAGCGAGGCGACCGATTTGGCGCCGATCGATTTCGCCGCCTATTGCGTGTTCCCGGTGGTCGATGGCTCGCCCGGAGGGGCCGGGCGCGCGGACCCGCCCGGCGTATGGAAGGTGCTGATGTCCTGCTTGTTCACGTCGCGGACCTGGGGGTGGTTGATCGCCCCGAAGCCATGCGCGTGCATGAGGGTGTAGCCCAACAGGAAGACCACCGCCAAACCGAGGGAGATCACCAGGATCCAAATAGCGCGGCCCGTGCGCTGGGCGCCCCGGGCGTCGGTCACCGAGACTTCAGGGCCCGCTCCGCCTGCAGCGGGGGATCGATCCGGCGGCGTTGTCGACATCCTGGCTCTCCGGCCGCCTGAACCCGGCGGTGAAGCCGTGCAAACGTCTCGAGCGATGCGCTGTTCCGATCGCAAGGCTCAGCTTGGCGTCTGTCCGAGATGCGACCGTCTTGACGATCAGCTCGGTAGGGCGTGGATGACCACCTCGGTCTTGCGGCGGAGCGGCACCGGATGGCCATTGTCGGTCAGGGCGCCGGTTTCGCCCGCGCCGTTCACCTCGAACTTGGGCGCGGGCAGTCCGGCGGACGCGAGCGCCTGGGCGACGTTCACCGCGCGTCGCTTGGACAGCTGCAGGTTCTTCGCCGCTGGGCCATCTGCATCGGTCAGGCCAAGCACGCTGACATAGCCGATCCGGCAGCCGTGCACCTGGGCCGCCTGGATGCCGATCAGCTGGGTCGCTGCGGGGGTGAGTTGGTCGGAGCCTTGCGCGAAATAGATCGGGAACACCACGTCGGTGCAGGCCGGGCGGGTGGCCGCAGCCATGGGCTTCAACGGCTGGGAGGCGCATCCGGTGAGCGCAGCGCCGATCGCCGCCCCCCAGGCCAGCGCCCGTAATCTGTGCGTTGTCGCCGATCTCGCCGCACTCATGCGCTCGCCCTCTCAGCCTTCAGCCCTTGGGCTGGCCATTTTCCCAGAAGAACCGCTTCTGCGTCGGATCATAGTAATAGAAGCGGTTATGCGATTTGTCGAAATACTGGTGGTGGGGGTCGCGGTGGTAAGCCGGGCCGCCTTCGGCTGTGGAGGTGTTGCCGAGCCGCGCCCAGTCGGGCCGGGTGACCGGACGCCCTGCACACGCGCAGAGACTGGCCGCGATCCACACGGCGACAAGCCAGTTACGCAGCATATCCCCCTCACACTTTGTCTCACTATGCGCTGGCCGAGGCGTTGCGCCAAGCCGTGGTCGCACACCTGGGGCTGCGCAGGAACGTCGCCGCACGACGCAGCGTTGCCCCGCCATGACTGAGCCTGCCGCCTCGACCGCGCGACTGTCGCCGCACGTGCGGTTCGATAAGGTGACGGCGGTGCTGAACCAGGCCTCGGGGAGCGTAAATCCCCAGGCGGTCGCCCAGATGACGGCGATCGCGGCCGAATACGGACTGTCGCTGGAGCCAAGATCGGTACCGCCGAAGCAGATCGCAGACGCGCTGCGTGAAGCGGTGGCTGAGCGTCCAGATGTCCTGCTCGTCCTGGCGGGCGACGGCACTCTGGCCCTCAGCGCAGATTTGTGTGGTTTCGACGGTCCGCTTCTCGCCGCTCTGCCGGGCGGGACCATGAACATGCTGCCCCACGCCCTCAACGGACGGCGGACGTGGCCCGAGGCGTTGAAGGCGATCCTCGAGACCGGGCATGAATTGGAGGTCTCCGGCGGCGAGGCCGGCGGCCACAGCTTCTATGTGGCGGCGATGCTGGGTGCGCCGGCGCTCTGGGCGGACGCCCGCGAGGCCATGCGCGAGGGTAAGCTGCGCTTGGCGGTGCTGCGCGCCAGACGCGCCCTGCTGCGGGCTTTCAAGGGACGCCTTCGCTTCGAGCTCGACCGCGGCGACCGCCGCAAGGCGGAGGCGTTGACCCTCATGTGCTCGCTGGTTTCGGAGGGGATGACCGAGGACGTGGGGCTGGAGGCGGCGGTGCTCGATCCCAAGAGCGTCATGGAAGGCTTCCGCCTCGGTTTCAGCACCCTGGTCGGCGGCTGGCGCAACGATCCCTCGGTGCAGGTGCAGATCTGCACCGAAGGCCAGGCCTGGGGTCGCGGCCGTATTCCGGCGATCCTGGATGGGGAGCCGCATCGGCTGGAATCGCCCGTAAAGCTGGCCTATCGACCCCGCGCCTTTCGAGCGGTGGTGCCCCGCGACTGCGAAGTGCTGCAGGCGCGTGATAAGCTGGCTGAGCATACCGGGCGGGACGCCGCCCGCTCAGCCGCTACCGGCGGCGTTTCGGGGATGATCAGCTGATGCATGTCATTCAATTCAGCGACATCCATTTCGGCGGTGAGGATGCACCGGCGCTCGAGGCCGCCACGCAGTACGCGATCGATGCGGCCGCAGACCTGATCATTGTCACCGGGGATCTCACCTTGAACGGCCTGCCGCGGGAGTTTCGGTCTGCCGAGAAGTGGCTCGCCCGCCTCCCGCAGCCCCTGCTGATCACTCCGGGCAACCACGACACCCCCTACTGGAACCTGCCTCTTCGGGCGCTGCAGCCGTTCAAGCGCTACAAGCGCTTCATCGGGCCGCCCTCCGCCTCTCGCTTTGATCGGGCCGGGCTGCACGTGCGCACCCTGAACACGGCGCGCGGCGCGCAACCGCGACTAGACTGGTCTAAGGGCGCTGTGAACCTCCACCTGGCGCAGGCGGCCTTGGAGGCTGTGGCGGCTCACCCTGCAGACGAGATCCGGATCGTCGGCTGTCATCACCCGCTGATGGAGGTCACGGGCACGCCCGTTACCGGTGGTGTGCACCGGGGACAGACTGCTGCGAAGATGTTCTGCGACGGGGGCGTGGACATCGTCATGACCGGCCATGTGCACAATCCGTTCGCCGTCGCCCTGCCCTTTGGTGACGAGATGACCTATGCGGTGGGCGCCGGGACATTGTCTCTACGAACCCGTGGAACGCCTGCCGGCTTCAACCTGCTCGAGATTTCGCCGGGTTGCGTACAGGTAACAGCGCTCGGCTGGACGGGAACGGCTTACGAGACCCACCAAGTCTGGCGTCTTCCCCGCCGCTCCGCTCCGTCCGGTGTCGCACCGAAGCCCAAGCTATCAGCCGAAGCGGTCATCGTTCAGGCGGAAGCTGCTCCAACCGTCTGAAACCGACGGCGAGCGGAAATGCACTACAGCTCAATAACACTCTCGAAAAGCAAAGACGGCGCGCCGATATCTGGCGCGCCGCTCTAGCAGTGACTTTGAAAGGGTTAAATCCCTCGACCACGCACCAAATGCATGACCAGCGACACAAGGAACAGCACGATGAAGACTATGAAGAGGATGTAAGCTATGTAGGACGCCGTTCCAGCGATGCCGCCAAAACCCAAAGCGCCAGCCACTAACGCCACGACAAGAAAGATCAGAGCCCACCTAAGCATATCTTGTCTCCCTTCGATCCCCAAACCGTTCAGAGTGGCTTAGCTGATGCCGCTTCCGCCATCGATAAACGTATGTTTCCGGCGGACGTTCCCTATGGCGTTGGGATTCAGTTCGGGACTGGGTAGATGTAGCCCCGGCCGCCGCCGGTGGCGGCTGCGTATTGCTGCTCCACGAAGCGCCAGTTCACCAACTTGTCGAACCACTGTTCCAGGAAACCTTTTCGGTCCTGCTTGTGATCGAGGTAATAGGCGTGCTCCCAGACGTCGCACACCATCAGCGGCGTGACACCTTCTGCAACAGGCGTGCCGGCATCGTGGGTGGATATCACCTCGATGGAATCGCCCTTGGCCACAACCCACGCCCAACCCGAAGCAAAGTGGCCAACGCCCTCATCGACAAAGCGAGACTTGAACTGGTCCAGCCCCCCGAACGCCTTATCGATCGCGTTCGACAACTCGCCGCTCGGCTGTGAAGCCTGGGGCGTCATGCACTCCCAGAAAAACCCGTGGTTCCAAGCCTGGGCCGCGTTGTTGAACAGTTTGCGATTGGACCCTGTCGCAGCCGCTTTGACGACGTCTTCCAGACTGGCGGGCGTCTCGCCGCTTTGGGTCAGCATGCCATTCAGCACTTCAACGTACTTCGCATGATGCTTGTCATGGTGCGTGCGCATCTGAACATCGGAAAGGACAGGAGACAGAGCATCACTTGAATAGGGAAGATCGGGAAGTTTGAACATCATCTAGCCTTTTCGCGTAGTTTAAAGACGTCAGCCCCGCTTCCGGTCCGTCGAGCGAGGTTCCATCATTCTGAGAGCAGTCGAGACGAGGACGGGATTGCGCCACGCGAGTAGGCCCGCCGCTACCGCAGCGCTTGCGGCGACCACAGGGCGTTCGCTGACCAAACCGGTCAAGCGCTCCACAAGGCCGCCCGCTCCTTCGACCCCCTTGCCGTTCGGCTTGATCTTCGGGCCCTTCGCCTTTCGGAACATGACCAAGGCCAGCACGCCGATGACGATCGCCGCGATCAGCGTCACGCAGGCCGCCGCGCCCGAAGGCCCGATGTAGGTGCGAAGCAAGGCGTAGAAGGCGAAGGCGCCGGACACGACGAGAACCGAAGCCGCCGCCGCCATTGCAGCCAGGGCGACGACGAAGCTTACGACCTTGGCGATCACCGCCGCCCGCCCGCAAACACCAGGCCCAGGACGAACCCGGCGCCAAGCGCCGCCACGGTCGCCGCGATGGGGCGCTCCTGCACGCGTTCGACCATGTAGAGCCGTGCGGCGTCGACCTGGTCGCCGGCCTGGTCCGCCACGTCGTGGGCCTGACCCTTTAGCTGCTCGACGCCGTCATCGAAGGCCTTGCGCGCATCCGTCTTCAGCTGGGGCAGTTGCCGACGGCCCTCATCGACAGCCTCTTTCGCGCTGCGCGCTGTCTGTCGAGCGTTGCTGACGGCGTCGTTCGCCTTGGACGTTACAGAATCTAAGGCCGAAGAAGCCATGGCGAAGTCCCCTGAGTTAAACCGGCGTGCTGCGTCGGAACGCCGAGACGAAAGCGCGGTTCCGCCGCTTCTAGGCCGCGACCTTGGGCCGAGCGGGATGGAAGAACAGCGCCTGGCCGATAGCCGCCTTCACCGTCTCGGGCTGGAACGGCTTTGTGATGAGGAAGGTCGGCTCAGGCCGTTCACCGGTCAGCAGGCGTTCGGGGAAGGCCGTGATGAAGATCACCGGCACGTCATAACGCCCTAAGATGTCCTTGACCGCATCGATGCCGGACGATCCGTCAGCCAGCTGGATGTCTGCAAGCACGAGCCCGGGCGTGGCGCGAGCGACAGCGTCAACCGCCTCCTTGCGGGTGGACGCGACATCGAGAACCTGGTGGCCAAGTTCGCGCACCAGCGCCTCGATGTCTGCGGCGATGACGGGCTCGTCCTCGATGATCAGCACCTCGGTCGCCAGCTCGGCATCGATCTCGCTCTGAGCTTCAGAGATCAGCAGCTCGATCTCGCCCGCCGTGGCGCCCAGGATCTGGCCGGCTTCCGACGGGTTGAAACCCTCAAGCGCGGTCAGCAGGAAGGCTTGGCGTGAGCGCGGTGCGATCCGCATCAACCGGTGGGACGCCTCGCCCCCATCGGCGGTGTTGTCGTTGCGCGCCTCCAGCTGCGCGCCCGTTCCGTCCCATATGGTGTGGAACACATGATACAGCGCCACCCGCGGCGTCAGCTGCGCCGGCAAGGTGCGCTCGCCTGCGGCCAGGGCTTCAAGCGACGCCCGCACATAGGCGTCGCCCGCGCTCTGCTCGCCCGTCAGGGCGCGGGCGTAGCGCCGCATGTAAGGCAAGTGCGGCGCAAGCCGCTCCAACAAACCCATACCGCCTCCAAAACGAACCAAGTCTTGACGCTCAACGTCCGCAACGTTTGCGCCTGTCGCGTGCCGGGGCCTTGGCCGTCCCATGGGACCCCGACACGTGCAACGTCATTTCCACACGCGGGACCCGAAAGCCCGCGATCGTCGGCCAATATACGAGCTTTCCAGCGGAACCCTAGCCGTAGAGGCGAGTTTTTGCCGCTCTATCCTCAAACCCGCGGGGCCGCCCTTCAAAGGCGTGTGAGTTGACACCCATCATGAAGGACAGAGGCCAGCCACGCGAGCCGAGCCCCGCTGCAGAACCTACATTGGACGAGGCGCGACTGCGTCAGCAGGCGATCGGCGTCAAGTTGCGGCATATGTTCGACGAGATCGTCAACGAACCTGTTCCCGAAGACTTCCTTGATATCCTCCGCCGCGCCGATGATAAGGGTGAAGGCGGCCGGTAGGGGCTTATGGTCCAACGCAATAATCTAGACGCCGCCTCTGAGAAAGCCTTCCAGCGCGACCTTGTCGGCCTCATTCCCCATCTAAGGGCGTTTGCGCGCACGCTCTGCGGAGACGCGGTGGCCGCGGACGACCTCGCCCAGGACGCCACGCTGAAGGCGTGGGACGCTCGCGCCAGCTTTCAGATGGGGACCAACATGAAGGCCTGGACCTTCATGATCCTGAGAAACCAGTTCTACTCCGAGAAGCGCCGCTCCTGGCGCCAGACACAGCTGGATCAGGACGCCGCAGAGCGCACGCTTGTCGCTGCGGACGATCCCGAAGCGCCTGTAGCTCTGGATGAAATGCGTTTGGCGATGGGGATGCTTCCTTTGGAGCAGCGTGAGGCGTTGATCTTGGTGGGCGCCGGCGGGTTCGCCTACGAAGAGGCGGCGGACATCTGCGGATGTGCGGTGGGTACGGTGAAGAGCCGGGTCAGCCGGGCGAGACGCGCCTTGCAGGGCATCCTCGAACGCGGCGCCTACACTCGGGACGGGTCACCGGCCGGGGAGGCCATGCGTTCGATCCTGAACGACGCGGAGCGGCTGAGCGGGCCGCGCTGAGATGGGCCCGCCCGGCCGGCTGACCATTCGATTTCGCCTGGGCTTGGCGCTCGCGGTGGCGCTCTTTCCGGTGCTGGCGCTGGGCGCCTTGCAGGTCGTCACCGAATTCCACCGGGAGGGCCATACCCGCCAGGTGACGTTGACCCAGGCGGCCGGACGCAGCGCGGTCACGGCTCGCGCCCGCATCCAGGCCGCCATGGCCTTGCTCGATACGCTGAAGCCCCAGGCGGTGGGCATAGAGTGCACGCCGCGCCTCGCCGGCATCCTGAGCGGATTGGACGGCTATCGCAACATCGTGCGCCTCGACGCCGACGGCCGGGTGGTCTGCGCGGGGGCGAGCGTGCCGCCTTCCGTCGATCGCGCCAACCTGCCTTGGTTCAAGCGGTTGCGAGACGGTGCGCAGACGGCCGTGGCGCCGTCACGAACCGCTGGCGAACCGGCCCTTGTGGCGGCCACCCGGGCCCAGCGCCGGGACGGCTCCTTCGACGGGGCGCTTGTAGCCTCGATCCTGCTTTCCAGCCTCAAGCCCGACGTGTCCGATCCGACCTTGCCGGCGCGGACCGCTGTGGCGATCCTGTCCGGCGACGGCCACTACCTGGTGCAAACCGACGCCAGCGCCTTCGTCCCGCTCCCGCACGACTGGCGCGCGCGGCTCGCCCGCAATGACACGCTGTTCAACGCCATGGACATGAAGCGGTCGGAGCGGGATTTCGCCATCGCACCGATGCTGAACGGGGAGGCCTATGTGCTGCTCTCCGCGCCTGCGCCAGGGTTGTTCTACTGGGCGCGCCTCAATCCGTTCAGCGCCATCGTCTATCCGATCCTGGCATGGCTCGCGGCTTGGGCGGCGGTCTGGGTCGCGGTGGACAGGGTGGTCATCCGCTGGCTGCACTATCTGGATCGGATCGCCTCCATCTACGCGAGGGGGCGCTTCACCGTGCGGCCGCTGAAAGCCGAGCGAGCCCCGACGGAAATCCGCGATCTGGCTCACACGCTGGACGCCATGGCCGACGGCATCGTGGCGCGTGACCTCAGCCTGCGGGAGTCGCTCGCTCAGAAGGACACTCTGATGCGTGAGATCCACCACCGGGTGAAGAACAACCTTCAGGTGATCACCAGCCTGATCAACATGCAGCAGCGTGCGCTCACCGACCCCGCGGCCAGGGCCGCCATGTCCGACACCCGCCAGCGGATCACCGCGCTCGCCCTGATCTACCGTGCGCTTTACCAGGGTCCCGACCTGCGGCGGGTGGATGTGCGCCAGTTCCTCGAAGAGCTGGTGGGGCAGCTGGGGGCGGGGGAGGGCGGCCGGCCTGCACCGATCCGCACCGAACTGCAGGCGGACGACCTGGAGATCGATCCCGACAAACTGGCTCCCCTGGCGCTGTTCGCCGTTGAGGCCATCACCAACGCCCGCAAGCACGCCTTCGGCCCCGAGGGCGGCCTGATCCAGGTGCGGTTCCGGGTTCGCGGCGACGAGGTGACCTTGGAAATCCAGGATGACGGCCTCGGCGAGGCGCAGGCCTTGCCAAGCGCCGGTGTCGGCCGGACGCTGATGAGCGCCTTCGCCCGCCAGCTGCGTGGCCACACGGAGGTGGAGGCGGCGACCCCTCGCGGCGTCAATGTGCGCCTCACGTTCCCGCGTCCGCAGCTTCCCTCGCATGAGGATCACTATCGCGGGAACCAGGCGGCGGCCTGACCGTTGAAGCTCGACCTTTCAGGGGAGACTTTCGAGATGCGTAAGATAATCGTGTTGCTTGTCGCCGCCGCCGCACTCAGCTCGGCCGCGTGCAACACCATCGCCGGCGCCGGCAAGGACGTCAGCTCGGCTGGAACGGCGGTCACCGACACCGCTCACGACGCGACGCCGCACTGATGCGTAAGCTCGCCATCCTCCTCGTAGCCGCCGCGTCGCTGACGATCAGCGCGTGCAACACCATCGCCGGCGCCGGCAAGGACGTCAGCTCGGCCGGTAGTGCGGTGACCGACACCGCCCACGACGCTACGCCTCACTGACGGCCACTATCTTCAAATAACTGGCCTATATCGAGACACCCCGCAGGAAGCTGCGGGGTGTTTCTGCATGCGTGCGCCATGCTGTCGGCGACAAGCCGCTTCACCTTCCGACCCCATCGCTCTAAGCCCACCTTAGCGGTTGAGGGACAGCGATGGCCGGAACCCCAGCGGAACAGCCGGTGGACATACGCACGGTCGTGGCGGCGTCGGCTGCTGGAACGGCGTTCGAGTGGTACGACTTTTTCGTGTTCGTGCCGCTTGCGACCATCATCTCCAGGACCTTCTTCGCTGGATTGAACGAGGCTGCGGCCTACGTTTTCGCGCTTGGCTCGTTTGCCGCCGGCTTCGCCTTTCGTCCGCTGGGGGCCTTGATCTTCGGGCGGATCGGCGACCGGACGGGACGCAAGGGCGCGTTCTTGATCACCGTCGTAATGATGGGGGCCGCGACGTTCGCTATCGGTCTGCTGCCCACCTACCGTCAGGCGGGGCTGCTCTCCCCCGTCGCGTTCATCATGCTCCGGCTCATCCAGGGTGTGGCTCTAGGCGGGGAGTGGGGCGGGGCGGCCATCTTCATCGCCGAGCACTCGCCGACGGCCAAGCGCGGCCAGTTCACCAGTTGGATCGGCGCGGCAGCCGCTTTCGGCCTTGGCGGCGCTCTGATCGTGACGCTGGCCGCGCGCGCCCTGGTCGGAGAGGACGCCTTCAACACCTGGGGCTGGCGCATCCCGTTCCTGGCGTCCGCCGTCCTGCTCGCGGTCTCGGTCTGGTTCCGGCTGAAGCTTTCGGAAAGCCCGGTGTTCCACCGCATGCAGGTCGAGGGGCGCCGCTCCACCCGCCCCTACGCCGACGCCTTCCTGGACCCGGCCAACCTCCGGCGGGTGCTGCTCGCCCTATTCGCTATCATGGTGGCGCAAGGGACCGTCTGGTACACCACCTTCTTCTACGGCCAATTCTTCGTGGAGAAGGTGCTCAAGGTGGCGCCGCCT
Source organism: uncultured Caulobacteraceae bacterium (assembly GCA_964246615.1). GTDB lineage: Bacteria > Pseudomonadota > Alphaproteobacteria > Caulobacterales > Caulobacteraceae > CAHJWH01. The sequence continues at coordinate 10,418 of CAXTRP010000020.1, forward strand.
ACGGTGAACGCCATCATGATCGCGCTGGTCGCCATCTCGGCGCCCTTCTACGTCCTGTTCGGGGCGTTGTCGGATCGGGTGGGGCGCAAGGCGGTCATGGTCGGCGGGATGATCCTGTTCACCGCCGCCCTCTGGCCCGGCTTCCACCTGATGACCCAGGCCGCCAACCCCGCGCTCGCCGCCGCGCAGGCGCGCGCACCCGTGACGGTGACCGCGGACCCCCAAGACTGCTCGCTACAGTTCGACCCTGTGGGCAAGGCTCGGTTCCGCTCCTCCTGCGACATCTGGAAGGCGGCGTTGACCACTGCTGGCGTGAGCTACCGCAACCGCGCCGGGTCGCCGGTGCAAGCGGCGACAGCGCAGATCGGCGCTTTGACCGTCACCTCCTTGGATGGCCGTGATCTTACGCCTGCAGGGCTGAGGGCCGCCCAGCTCCAGGTCGGTGCTGGGCTGAAGACCGCGCTGAAGACCGCCGGCTATCCGACGGCCCCCACCGCCCTACGGACCAACGCGGCTGTGATCCTGCTGGTGCTGGTGGTGCTCGCGCTTGGCGCAACGGCGCTGTACGGCCCCCAGGCCGCCTGCCTGGTGGAGCTGTTCCCGAGCCGGGTGCGATACACCGCGCTGAGCCTGCCCTATCATATCGGCACCGGCTGGGTCGGCGGGTTCCTGCCGGCCACGGCCTACGCCATGGTGACGGCGACGGGGAACAGCTACTTCGGCCTGTGGTATCCGATCATCGGCACGCTCGTCAGCATCGTCTGCGCCCTCGCGTTCCTGCCTGAGACCCGCGGCCGCGACCTGAACCTCTGAGTGCTCCCCCTCGTCGCGTCTGCAAGCGCTATGGTAAAGTCATGCCCCAGCAAGCCCATGGCCCACTCCGCAGCTTCGGCCGCCTTAAATCGCGTCCCATCAAGGCGCGACAGGCCAGCCTGCTCGACACCCTGCTGCCGAAGCTGTCGCTCGACGTGACCCGTCCGCTCGATCTGCATCGCGCGCAACCCGACGCGCGCGAGGTCTGGCTGGAGATCGGGTTCGGCGGGGGTGAGCACCTGGCCGGGCAGGCGTCCCGCCATCGCGACGTGCTGATGCTGGGAGCGGAGCCCTTCGTGAATGGCGTGGCCAGCGCGCTCCGTCATATCGACGAGGGCGACCTGGCCAACATACGCCTGCACGCAGGCGATGCGCGCGAGCTGATGTCGGTCTTGCCGGACGGCGGCCTGCAGCGGGCGTTCATCCTGTTCCCCGACCTGTGGCCCAAGACGCGCCATCACAAGCGCCGGCTGGTGCAGCCCGAACTGGTCGCAGAGCTTGCCCGGGTGCTGGCGCCCGGCGGGCGGCTGCGTTTCGCCACCGACTGTGCCGACTACGCCGATCAGGCGCTGGAACGGTTCCGGTCGGACCCGCGCCTGCGCTGGATCGCGTCCAGGGCGGATGACTGGCGGGTCGCTCCCGACGACCACGTGCCGACACGCTACCAGGCCAAGGCGCTGGGCGACATCGCTCCGATCTTCTTTGACTTCCTCCGTAACCTGTGAGCGGCGAGTGACGAAGTCCAGGGGCCGCCGACTACGCCAAACTCGCTCACGCCTTGCTTCCGCCACCCCGATCGGACGTATCGCCCCCATGCACCCGCTTCATCGCTTCCTGCGCCGCATCGCCCTGCTGGCGGTCGGCCTGCCCGCCTTTCTCTCGTCGGCGTCGTTTGCGGCCGCTGCGCCCCTGCAGAGCGCGGTGTTCTCCGGCGGCTGCTTCTGGTGCATGGAGCACGACATGAAGGCCATCCCCGGCGTCGTGTCCGTGCAGAGCGGCTATACCGGGGGCCGTGTCGACCATCCGACCTATGAGCAGGTCTCCTCCGAGACCACCGGCCACTACGAGTCTGTCAAGGTCACCTTCGATCCTGCCAAGATCGACTATGGCTTCCTGCTCTATCGCTACTGGAAGCTTGTGGACCCCACCGACGACGGCGGGCAGTTCTGCGATCGCGGGCCATCCTACCGTCCGGCCATCTTCGTGGCCAACGACCAGCAGCGCAAGATCGCCCTGCAGTCCGAGGCCGACGCTCAGAAGCGCTTGAAGCACGGGCGCATCATTGTCCCCGTCCTGCCGCTCAAGGCCTTCTGGCCGGCGGAGGAGTACCACCGCGACTACGCCGACACCCACGCGCTGGAGTACCAGCTGTACCGCGCCGGTTGCGGCCGGGATGCGACGCTGCGCAAGGTCTGGGGCCAGGGCTGAGGGTGTCGGGCGCAGGAGTCGATCAGGTCGCCAGCTCGGTGACCACCTCGATCACCGCCCGGGTCAGCATCTCCAGCTCCGCCTGTGAAATGGTGAAGGCCGGCGTCAGGTAGACCACATCGGCGAAGGGGCGCACCCACACGCCGCGAGCCAGGAACGCCCGCTTCATGGCTTCCCGATCAGGGGTCTTGTCGAGCTGCACCACTCCGATCGCGCCCCTCACCCGCACGTCTGTGACCCCGGGCAGGCCCCGGCAGGGTTCCAGCCCCGCCTCGAGACGTTTCGACACCGACGCCACCTGCTCAAGCCGTGGTTCCCGCTCGAACAGGTCCAGCGAGGCGTTGGCGGCGGCGCAGGCCAACGGATTGGCCATGAATGTCGGGCCGTGCATCAACGCCGCGCCGGCATCGTCCGACCAGAAGCCCTCGAACACCTCAGCGCTCGCAACCGTTGCGGCGAGCGGCAGCGTTCCGCCCGTCAGCGCCTTGGAAAGACAGACGATGTCGGGAACCACCCCTGCCTGCTCGCAGGCGAACATCGTTCCCGTCCGCCCGAAGCCTGTGAACACCTCGTCCAGGATCAAGGGCAGGCCGTGGCGTCGGGCGGCGTCGGCCACGCGCTTCAGGCTCGTCGCATCGTGGAAACGCATGCCGCCGGCCCCTTGCACCAGGGGCTCCACGATCACGGCCGCGAGCCCGGTGGCGTGCGCCGCGAGCAACGCGTCGAGCGCCAGTGTGGCGTCCGCATCCCTGGGCAGCTCGGCGAACAGCTGGGAAAGCAGGCCCGCACCGAAGTGCGCGTGCAGGCTCTCCTCCGGATCGCACACGCTCATCGCTCCCAGCGTATCCCCATGGTAGCCCTCCCGAAAGGCCAGGAACCGGGTCCGGCCCTCCACGCCCCGGTTGCGCCAGAGCTGCAGCGCCATCTTCATGGCGACCTCCACCGCCACCGATCCGGAATCGCTGAAGAAGACGTGGTCGAGCGATCCGGGCAGCAGCCTCGCCAGTCGCTCCGCCAGTCGCTCCGCCCCCTCGTGCGTCAGGCCGCCGAACATGACGTGCGGCATCCGGCCGAGCTGCTCGGCGACCGCCTCGGCGATGTAGGGGTTGTTGTAGCCATGGCAGGCCGTCCACCAGGACGCCACCCCGTCCACCAGCTCGCGCCCATCCGCCAGGCGGATGCGGCTGCCCTGCGTGGAGACAGCGTGCAGCGGAGCCGAGGCCGTCTTCATCTGGGTGTAGGGTCGCCAGGGCCCCACCCTGTGCGGAGAGTCCAAGACGGTCACGCGGGCGCCGGTGCGGACGCCATAGCGCCGGCGATCCTCTCCCCGGGACGCTTCCAGGCCACCAGCAGCGCCAGGACGATCCCGATCCACCCCAGCATGAAGGCGTAGAGGAAGAAGCCCGCGTACCCGGCGGCGAGCGCCGTCGCCGGTAGCCCGAGCTTGGCCGCGCCGGCGGCGAAGGAGCGCGCGGGCAGCCGGGCGAACAGCCCCGTCCATCGCGCAAGCGCATGACCAGGCGCCGCGGCGTGGGCCAGTCCCTCGATGATCCGGCCGGAGTTGGCGCCCAGCACTTTGCCGGGCAAGGCGTAGAGCGAGGAGAACAGCGCGTATTGCGTGGCCGTGGATCCCCGCGTCGTCAGGCTCGACATATAGGCGATCAGGCATGTCCCGGCGAAACCCTCCGCCAGGTTGTCGAGCGCCAGGGCCGTCATAAGGGCGGGGATTTGGGGTCCTCTCGTCGCAAGCCAGGCATACACCAGGTGCGTGACGGGCGAGGCGATCGACCCCACGACCAGACAGCGCCGCAGCCCGAACCGGGCGACCGCCCATCCTCCGCCCAGCACGCCGGCCATGGTCATGATGACGCCGAACACCTTTCGGACTTCGGCGATGTCGGTCTTGGTGAAACCGAGGTCGAGATAGAAGGGGTTCATGACCGTCAGGCTGAAGTCGGACAGCCGATAGAAGCAGATCAGCGCCAGGATCAGCGATCCGGCCCCGCCGAAGCGGCGGAAGAAGTCGGTGAACGGATCGACGACCGCCCGCCGGAGGTGGGTGACGACCCCCACGCGCGAAGCATCGCGCGTCGAGCCGGGCGGCCCCGGTTCATTCTGGGGGATCGGCGCCGCAAGGGTGGAGACCACCCCGATCAGCATCAGGCAGGCCATGACGGCATAGGCAACGTGCCAGCCCTGCCGCTCCGCCAGGACAAGCGGGATCACGCCTGATGCGATCATGGCGGTGCGGAAGCCCCAGGAGTAGGCCGCAGCCATCACACCTTGCGCGTCCACCTCCGCCACCTCGATGCGCCAGGCGTCCATGGCGATGTCCTGGGTGGCCGACGCCAGGCTGGTGAACAGCACCGCCGCCCATACGAAGCCGAGATTGCGCGCAGGATCGCTGGTGGAGAGGGCGAACAGCCCGCCCATGGCCAGGACCTGGGTCACCAGCATCCAGGCGCGGCGGCGACCCAGCCAGCGGGTCAGCCCCGGCGGAGACGCCTGGTCGATCAAGGGGGCCCAGGCGAACTTGAAGGTGTAGACGAAGGTGGCCAGCACAAAGGTGCTGATCACCTTCAGCGGCAGGCCGGCTTCGCGCAACCACGCCGAGAGGGTGTCGAAAACCAGCAGGAACGGCAGGCCGGACGAGACGCCAAGCCCCAGCATCACCAGGGTGCGTCGCCTGAAGAAGGTCCGGAACCCGCCTCCGCCCCCCTTCGCATCGGCTCCGCGTCCCCGTTCCGCGTTCATCGAAGCCCTCCGCCTTCCAACGGCCTTAGCGGGGGATCAGGGCCGGGGCGAGGGAAAACGGCTGGGGGTGGACCGCTATGTTGCAGCGGGTCGCAGGCGCGCAAGCGTGCTCTCCAGCTGCGTGGGATCGAGTGGTTTGGTCAGGAAGCCGTCCATTCCGGCCTCGCGGCAGGCCCGGCGGTCATCGTCGAAGGCGTTGGCGGTGAGCGCCACCATCGGAGCTTGGCAGCCTGCGGCCCGGATGGCTCGCGCGGCGTCCAGCCCGCTCATGCCGGGCATGCGCATGTCCATGAGGATCAGGTCGTAGGGCTGCGACAGGGCGGCGGTGACGGCCTCTTCGCCGCCGCCGGCCCGATCCACGGTGCAGCCGGCCCGGGTCAGCAGGGCGCGGGCGAGAAGCGCGTTCACGGGATTGTCCTCCGCCAGCAGAACCTTCAGGCCGGCCGCGCAGACCAGCGGTTTTGCGCGCTCGTCTGGCGAGGCGCCCTCGCGCCGCTCGGCTGCGGCCGTGGAGTGCGCCACCGCCCGAACGCGCTCCACCACCGAGACCCGGCGGAGCGGTTTGATCAGATAGCCGGCATAGCCCAGTGTGCGCAGGGTTTCGATCCGGCTGCGGTCCTCCGGGGCCAGCAGCACCAAGGTGGGCGGGTCTGAAGGTTGAACGGCCGCCATGTCGGCTACAGCGTCCGCCAGTCGCACCTCGCAGTCGCCCGCCGCCGCCAGCCGCGCGCCGCTGGCCTCGAGCTGGCGGGAAGCCGCCTCTCTCACGATAGGGGAGGTGGTCTCAACGCTCACCCGCAGGCCGGCGAGCTCACCGCCCAACGAGGGCGGCGCAGACACCTGGAACGCCGCCTCGAACCAGAAGCGTGCGCCCTCCCCAGGATTGCTCTCCACGCCTACCTCGCCGCGGAAGGCCTCGGCCAAGCGCTTCACGATGGCGAGGCCCAGGCCCGCGCCTCCGGCTCTTTCTCCAGCGTTCGCCTGCACGAACTCCTCGAAGATGCGGGCGCGGTCGGCGGCGTCGACGCCGGGGCCGGTGTCGGCGACCGTGAAGCGTATGCGCACCTGGTCGGCGACATCGCCCCCGTCGGCGCAGTGATCGACGGTCTGCGCGGAGACGAACACCCCGCCGGCTTGGGTCAGCTTGACGGCGTTGCCAGCCAGGTTGAACAGGATCTGCCGCAGCCGTCCGTCGTCGGCGTGCAAGACCGGCACTTCGGCCGCCACCGCCCAGCCGATCTCCAGCCCTGCGGCGTGAGCCTTGGGGCTCAGCAGCTCGCACACACCCTGCAGCAGATGCTCCACATTGGTCGCGGTGGGTTCCAGTTCGATCCGGTCCGATTCCAGCTTGGCGAGATCCAGCACGTCGTTGACCAGGCCGAGCAGATGCTCGGCGCAGTCTCGCAACGTCTGGAGATAGGCCGACTGGGTCTGGTCCAGGGCGGTGGAGCCTAGAAGGCCGGCCATCCCGATCACCCCGTTCAGGGGAGTGCGGATTTCATGGCTGAGCAGGGCGAAGACCCGCTCGCGTGCCTGGGGCCGGGCGAGCTGTCCGGTTTGTTCCCCACCCTGCTGCACCATTTTCATGTCCCAACCTGATGCATAAGCTGCAATCTGAAGCGGCTGGCTTAACACCAGGCGAAGGCGGTGCGAGCTTTGCCTTTCCTGTCGCTGCGAACACACGTACTGGATGCGTCGGGTTGCCGTCGGCATGTAGCCGCGCCATGTAGCTCCATTGTAACTGTCATTTTTTTGCTGCCGCAGGCGCCGGGGGGCGTTTACGCAGGAGGTTAGATGGTCGACCGCGCGGATACCCATGGTCCCGATCCGATAGACGTCGCCGTCGGTCTGCGGCTCAGGACGCTGCGAAAATCCCGCGGCATGTCTCAGGAGCA